>JBGTCP010000493.1:0-7975 GCA_041748815.1 Chthoniobacterales bacterium | reverse complement strand
GTTCGCTGGCCGGAAAATGCCACAGGATTTCGCACCATTCCGATCCCATCCGCAGCAGCTGACCTCCTGCGTTTCGACAAAAGTAGCAGCGCCACCTGGAAAACCCTCGATGCCTACGAGTGGACCGGATTTTTCTTCGAGTGGTTCCCTGGCCCGGTTCACACCCGCATTCTCGCGCGGAGCCACCGCCCTGAGATTTGCCTGCCGGCCGTCGGGTTTGAGGCAGTGAAAGCTCCAGCCCGGACTGTCGTCCGCATCGGCGAAATGCAGCTCCAATTTGTGGAACAGACCTTCAAAGCCGATGGCAGGACGATCCACGTTTTTTACTGCGTGCAGGACGATGCAGGGCTATTGGAAGGCGCTGAGAATCCTTTGGACTGGAATTTTTCCAGTCGGATGCAGGCAGTGCTGGGCCGCACCGAAAGTGTGGGACAACGTGTGCTCGAAATCGTCATCAGCGGGCCGGATAACATCGAGTCCGCCCGACGGGCATTGGAGCAGCAGCTTCCAGCGTGGCTTGAGAGCAGCGGGCTTGCGGAATAGTTGAATTTACTCTGCGGATTGCTGAGCGAGGCGGGCACGTTCTTCGAGAGCTTTGCAAATCTCAGCGTATTTTTCTTTGGTGATCGGATAGAAATACACGCAGACGAGCCCGAGCACGAGAACGATGCCGGGGAGCGGCCCCATGGCAATGCGGATGGCGGTGATTGCGGATTCGGGTTGCACGGGGAATGGTTCGCCCGCGAGGCGTTGGATGAATCCCGCCGCAGCGAGTGACTGGCCGACGAGGAACACAGCAAAGCCGAGCCCGAGCTTTTGCAGGAGCACCATGAATCCATAGTAAATTCCCTCGCGCCGTTGGCCCGTGAGCCATTCGTCATACTCGATCACATCCGGCACCATCGACCACGGTATGAGGTAAGCGACGGACACGCCAAAGCCCGCGAGCACGGCCAGCACATACATCAGCGTGACTTGCCCGGGTTGGAGCATGAGCAGGCCAATTTGCGCAGCGATCCAGAAGATCATGCCAATGAAATAAACGGCTTTTTTTCCTAATCGATGGCTCAGCGCCACCCACATCGGCAGCAATAAAAAGGCAGTCCCCATTACCAACAGCGCCACGATGGAGAACGAGGCCTCGGGCATTTGCATCACGTTCACCACGTAGTAAATGAGGATGGTTGCCGTGACTTGCACCGCCAGCCACGAACACAGGTAAATCGCGCAGACGAAGAGGAAAGGTTTGTTAGTAAAGACGATTTTGAGTTGCCGCGCGATGGGGAGCTTTTCCGCGAGAGCGGTGCGCTCGGCAAGGATTGCCTCGCGGCGTTTGACCGTCGGCCAGATGCCAAAAATGCACCAGATGACGGTTGCCACCAAAACCACCGAACAAGCGCCGCCCAGTGTTGCATATTGCGCGAGATCACCTTCGACATTGGAGAAGACAATAAGCGCCAACACATTGAGGCCGATGCTTCCGAGGATGGAAAATGCCGAGCGGTAGCTCACAAGGCTGGTTCGTTCCTCGTAGTCCTGCGTCATCTCCGGCATGAGCGCGGTGTGCGGGACAGTGATGGCCGACGACACTGCGTTATAGATGAAACTCGCCGCTACGTAATACCAAAACAAAAACCACACGCTGGCCTCGCCACCGCCGGGCACCAGCCAATGCAGGAAAAAGATGAATCCACATGGGACGACGGAAATCGCCATCCATGGGATACGGCGTCCAAAGCGGGATTTCGTTTTGTCACTCAGCCAGCCGATGAGAGGATCGTTGATAGCATCCCAGATCTTGCCCACCATCGGGATCGTGCCAGCCAGTGCCGGGGGAATGCCTGCGATGTTTGTTAAAAAAAACAGCAGGTAAAATATCATCAGATTCCCTGCCAGCGCAGGCCCGAACTCCCCCGCGCCATATGCAAGCTTTGTCGCCTTCGAGAGTCTGGGTTCTGTGGCTGCCATAGTTGGAAATCACCTTGGTAGCCGGACCTCCCGTAATTGCAATCCTCTTATGCTCAGGTGTGATTGTAACGGGGTTCAGATTGAATTCAGTGTCCGCAAAACGCCGTTGGCGTTCACGGCACCACTTTCAATCAAACCCTCATGCTCAGGAAAAGGGGAGCGGGCTTTCCTGTCTGTGCCGAACCTATGTGCTCTGAGATACGGTGAGTAATCTTGCATGCCCGAGCCATGTGCGCTTACATGACGGCCAATCCGAAAAAAACACACCTCGATCGTTATGACAGCAAATCCGCAATGGAGAGTTCTCCACATGTTCTGCCGCGTTGCGGTGTGCCTGTTATCGCTGGTCCTCATTTTTGCCACCGCCATTCCGCTTCTTCGCAGCGATGACTGGTGGATACGTATCTTCGATTTTCCCCGCATACAAATTGCCTCATTGAGCGGCTTGGCGCTTGCCGGCTACGCGGCGCTGCGGTTTGTGGGACGATTGCGACACTGGGAACACGCGCTCGCTGCGGCGGTCGGATTGGGGCTGGTCTGGCAACTGTACTCCATCGCTCCATACACAGCGCATTACCCCCGAGAAATGGCCCAAAGCCAAGCCACAGACGACTCGAACAGTCTTTCCCTCCTTGTCTACAACGTGCTTGTGGACAGCCGGGAGGTGGAACCGCTGCTCGACCTCATTCGCGAACAAGATCCCGACATAATCCTGCTGACTGAACCAACCCAGTGGTGGCTGGAGCAACTTACCAGCCTGGAACAAAAGTATCCGCACACTCTGTTGCAACCACAGGAAAATCATTACGGACTGCTGCTTTACTCGCGGATGGAGTTGGTGAACCCGGAGGTCCGGTTCTTAATTGAGGAAAACATTCCGTCGTTGCGCACCCAAGTGCGGCTGCGATCCGGAACGGATGTGACGCTTTATGGCGTGCACCCCCGGCCTCCCGGCCTCAAACGCCCCGAAGACGAGGATGCGGAGGGAGCTGCGGCACAGGAAGGAAGCGACATTGAAGTTGGGGAGCGAGAAGATTCGGATATGCGGGATGCCGAGTTGCTGCTGATTGCCAAAGAGATAAAGGAGATGGGGGACATGCCGGTCATTGTCGCTGGGGATTTCAACGACGTTGCCTGGTCACATACCACGCATCTGTTTCAGAGGATCGGAGGCTTGCTCGACCCACGCGTGGGACGTGGACTATTTAATAGCTACGACACCAAAAGCCGGTTTTTGCGATATCCGCTGGACCACGTCTTTGCCTCCCGTCATTTCCTTCTCCGCGAATTGAAACGCCTCCCTGATATCGGATCAGACCATTTTCCCATCCTTGTGGTGCTCGACTACGACCCCGACGCGGGTGTGGTGGCAAACGATGAGCCCAAAGAGGAAGCTGGTGATGAAGAAGAGGCTGAAGAAGCCATTCAGGAAGGAAAGACCGACGAATGACGCGGCAAAAAATCTCATCCCCGGCACATGCTACTCCATCGGGATCATTCTTGTCCTTCATCTCCGCTCTGTTAAATAGATCACTTTTAAAAATGTATTCTTATGCAAGAACCAACTCCACCACCTCTCCCACTGCCCCCGATAGAGTGCATGCGCTTTGAGGGCAGCGGCAGTGGCATTCATACAGGTGCCTTTGATCGCAAACTGCTCGACTCCGCACAAGCGGCGGCAAAGGAGTGGCTTTCAGGGCAATCACAGATCGAGATAATCTCCATCGAATCTTCCTTCGGGAAGATGCTTGCGTTTGTGACCGTGTGGTATCGCAGAAAAAACCCGTAAGGATGCATCAAGCTCTCTTACTTCGTATCGCAGCAGTTCTTTGCTTCGTTGCCGGTCTTGGACACACACTTGGTACGTTCATGGAGATCCCACCGGAGCAAGTCGCCATGCTTGAAACCGTTGCTCTGATGGACCAGAAGATGGTGCCGATGCCAGTAGGACCGACACGCAGCTACACGCAGATTTTGCATGGGAACAATCTTTGCACGATTCTGCTGCTGATGCTTTGCGGCTCGCTCTTTCTCGCTTTGGCCGCATCTCCGAAGAGCGTTGTGAAGGGCCGCGTGAGTTTGATCGTGGCACTCACCTTGATCGGCGTGGCAATCATCAGTGGCATTTATTTTTTCCCCGTTCCCGCCATCCTTACTGCTTTGGCGGCGGCACTCGGTTTATTCGCGATGACCCTCAAGGCCGGGCGTGAGGTCGCATAAGGCCTAATCAATCAATCAATCCTTAGGATCATGGTGGGCGGCCATTGGCACATTAAAGATTGTTCCTGCAACTTCACGGGTGTATTAAACGGATAGTATTAAAGCCAATCCGCATGAACACGCCTGAACCGCCGCACAAAAATGACACCCATTGGGATGCGGTGATCATTGGTGGTGCCTTATCCGGGGCTTCCACGGCGATTCAGCTCAAAAAAAAGCAACCCGGGCTGCGCCTGCTGGTGGTGGAGTGTAACGAAAAATTCAACAGGCGCGTGGGGGAATCCACGGTGGAAATTTCCTCATGGTTCCTCATGCGAGTGCTGGGTCTCACGGAATACCTCAACCAGAACCACATTGTCAAACAAGGCCTGCGGTTCTGGTTCACGAACGCCGATGCCAAGTGCTTTGACTCATGCAGCGAGATCGGCCCGAAATACAATGTCAACCTGCCGGCCTTCCAGGTGGACCGCGCCGAACTCGATGAACATGTGCTCGCAAAAGCCGCCAGCCTCGGAATCGAAATCTGGCGGCCAGCCGAAGTGAAATCGGTCGATCTTCAGTCCGGCGGAAGCCAAACACTGCGGGTCCTGAAAGACGGCGAGGTCGTAGAAATTAGCGCCCGATGGGTGGTCGATGCCTCGGGCGTGAAGCGATTGCTTGCCCGCAAAAACGGGTGGGCACGCACGAATGAACGCCACCCCATCGCCTCCATCTGGTCACGCTGGAAGGGTGTCTGTGCCTGGGATGACGAGCATCTTTGCGCGGATCATCCCGGGTTTGCAAAGCGCTGCTTTGGCTCCCGCCAGACCGCGACGAATCACCTCATCGGCAAAGGCTGGTGGTCGTGGTGGATCGCTCTGAAAGGCGGCGATATGAGCGTGGGCATCGTTTACGACGAACGCCTGGTCACGCTGCCCGAAGGCGCATCCCCGGTCGAACGCATGCGTGCCGTGCTCGGGACACATCCGCTCGCAGAGCGCCTCTTAAAAAATGCCACCCACGATCCTGACGATGTGCATTTCCGCAAAAATCTGCCCTACACCAGTGACACGATGGCAGGCGATGGATTTGCCATGGTGGGTGACGCTGCCGCATTCCTCGATCCCTTCTATAGCCCGGGCATGGACTGGATTGCGTTCTCCACAGCTTCGGTCTCGGCCATGATTGTGAAAGAACGCGCGGGCGAAATGGCGGCGGATGAGCCCACCATGCTCAACGCGCAAATGAAGCTCTCGTATGAGCGGTGGTTTGAGGCAATTTATCAGGACAAATATTATTATATGGGGGACTATGAACTCATGCGTCTGGCCTTCATGCTGGACCTAGGCGTGTATTATTTCGGGGTTGTGTCTCAGCCTTTCAAGCACGGCTTGAAGGGATTGGAGCTGATGCCATTCAACGGCCAGGGCACGACGGCGTCTTTCAACTTGATTCGCTTTTACAATCGCCGATTGGCAAAAATTGCCCGGCGGCGCATGCGCACCGGAGAGTGGGGCCGCAAAAATGCAAACCATTACCATCCGTTCGTGAGCTACCGGTTCACTGCCGCTTTGCCGTGGAGGCTGGTTGCGACGGCATTTCGTTTTGCCGCGCTGGAACTCCGCGAGGGCTGGAAAACCTGGCTTCCCGATAAATTTGAACTACCAACCCTCCCTCCTACCCCCGCCCCGCCGCTCAAAGAAATTGTTGAAGCGCCCGCCGCATCCAGTTAACACGATCCTCCTCGCAGACCTTGCGAACCATTCGATGAAGAACGACAATTAACTATGGCGGACAATTTAACAGAGCAGCTCAAGCATCTCATCGTGGATGCTCTTTCCCTCGATGATGTGAAACCCGATGACATCGGTGACGACGATCCGCTCTTCGGTGAGGGACTGGGGCTGGACTCCATCGACGGTCTCGAACTCGTCATGACCGTCGAAAAGGAATTCAGCATCCGCATTGGCAATAGCGAAGAGAGCCGCAAAGCCCTGCAATCCGTCTCCGTCCTTGCCGATTATATCCGCGCTGCCCAGGCAGCCAAAGCTTAGGCTTCCCCGGTTCTCGTGAACTCGTCCCCCACTCCTCCATCGCCGGGCACAGTCGGCATCGAAGTGTCTGATTGCATCACCGCACTCGGCGATGCGGAGGGGACTGTCACGCGATTGCTCGAGGGTGAGGTGGCACTGAAAAAATCGCCCGTGCTCGGGCCGGATGGTGGCGACGAAGTGCCGTTGGCGCTGCGCGGTGAGTTCACGCACACCGAACGTCCGCGCTGGTGGAGCGATCTGACGGAATTCCTCACGCCACTCCAAGGCGGACAGTGGGGGGATGCGATGCACCCTGTCTTTTTTGCGAGCTCGAACTACGGAATCGACGGTCTGTATTCGCTGGGACGGCAACGCGAAGTACGCTTTGCGGAGTTCGCCACCCCGCATGGATGTGTCGACGCGTTGCTCGCCGAGCTCGGTTGGGGCCGCCATTGTTTTTTGCTTTCACACGCATGCGTCTCCGGACAGCTCGCATTGGACCGTGCAGCTCACATGGTTTCTTCTGGAATGGCTGCCAAGGCTCTGGTGGTGACTTTTGATTACGTCGGGCCATTTGTGGCTGCCGGATTTCATTCGCTCAAAATTCTCAACGAGGGATTCCCGGCACCCTACTGTGATGGGGAAACCGGATCGATTGGCCTCGGTGACGGGGCGGCATACTGCGTGATCTCCGACGAGCCATCGCCATTCCAAATCGGGCGGCAGAATACATTCAACGAGATGTTTCATTTCACCGCCAACGAGCCTGAGGGAAGCGGATTCCAAAGCATCCTCGAGCCTTACCGTGAACTCGCGGCAAAGCATCGTTTCTGGGTCAAAGGCCATGGCACTGGCACATTGGAAGCCGGTAAACTGGAAGCGACCCACATCCACTCTCATTTCCCGTCCGCCCCGCTGGTTTCCTGGAAAGGCTCACTCGGCCACACGCTCGGGAGTTGCGCTGCCGTCGAACTCGCCATCGCGGTCGAGGGGATCCGGCAGGGACGCATCCCCGGCACCGTCGGGTCCAAGGCTCCATTTTTTGCGGAAAATGTGAGTCCCGAATCCTTCGATGCCGCAGACTTCGACAGCGCACTCCTGCTCAGCAATGCCTTCGGCGGCGCCCACGCAGCAATGCTCCTCCATTATGCATGACCGATTTCTTCAATCCTGCCGCGTAGCCCTGCCCGATGCTGAGCAGCTTGCGGAGCTGAAAAGCCGCTTGCCCGGACGCCAGGCACGGCGAATGAGCCCGCTCGGGGTGTTGGTCGCATCTGTGCTCGCGGAAATGGCGATCACGAGGGAATCCGTGCTGATTTACGCCACCACGTTCACCGAATCGCTCGCACTGGAATCCTACCTCGACAGCTTCCCTCACGCGAGTCCCACGCATTTTCAAACATCGATTCACCCCGGTGGCATCGAGCAGGCGCTGATTATGAATCAACAATCCGTGGCCGCGCTTTATCCGCTGGCTGGCAATCGCGACATCCTCAGTCAGGCTTTGCAGCTCGCCTGCACCGATGCCCGCAACGAAGTGATCGTCGTGGCCGGTGAAGAAGCCGGCACGTGGCTTACAGAGATGGGCGTCGCGCTGGACCGGTCGTTTGCATTTGCCCTGCGGCTGACACGCAGTGCTGACGGGGCGATGGCGCGGGTGACGTTTGATCACACCCGAAGCGGTGATGGTGTGACTCCGACGCTGTTGCACTTTGCGGATATGCTGCAGAAAAAAGCGGACACCGACTGGCACTCTCCCGGAGGAGCTTTTCAAT
>JBGTCP010000492.1:0-2228 GCA_041748815.1 Chthoniobacterales bacterium | reverse complement strand
AAGCCGCTCGACGAGATCCAACAACTCCGGAGACGGAGCCTTGGTTTTTCCAATAATATCCACGTGAGGTGTAAATGTGACCCCACCTTTATTCCATCCGGCAAGTTCGCCAGTGCGGCCATCGAGCAGTGCATCGGTGGCTGCGGATGCCAGGCGTGTCGCGAGGATGCGGTCAAACGCGCTCGGCGTCCCCCCGCGCTGGACGTGGCCGAGCGTCGTCACGCGCAAGTCAAATCCAAAGCGCTCGGTATTTTCACGGAAATAGCTCTCGAGCACATGGGCATTGGTGTCGCAGCCCTCGGCGACAACTGCGATTGCGTGGGTCTTTCCACGGTCATACGCACCGCGCAGAGCGGATGCAATCGCTTCCGGCGAACGCTTAATCTCAGGGATCACCGCAGTCTCAGCGCCGCCCGCCATGGCGGACATGACTGCGAGGTAGCCGCAATCACGCCCCATCACTTCGATGAGAAATGCGCGGCGGTGCGACGACGCGGTAACACGCAAGCGGTCAATCGCTTCGATGGCAATATTCAATGCCGTATCCACGCCGATTGTGATATCGCTCCCGCAAAGATCATTATCAATCGTGGAAGCCACGCCCATTACTGGCACACCTTGTTCAGCGAGCTTGGCAGCGCCGGTTTGCGAGCCATTGCCGCCGATGATCACCACGCCATCAATGCCCATCTCCTCAAGTGACTTGACGCCTTTCTGAATCCCTTCAGGCGTGCGGAATTCCAAACACCGGGCACTGCCCAGCAGTGTACCCCCTCGTTGAATGATGCCGCCTACCGCGCGTGCGTCCAGTTCCATGACTTCCTTTTCCAGCAGGCCGACGTAGCCGTGGCAAATGCCGCTCACCCTGACTCCCCGGGCAAGCGCAGAGCGCGTGACTGCGCGGATTGCCGCATTCATTCCCGGCGCGTCCCCGCCACTCGTGAGAACTCCTATGTGTCTAATAGCCATCTTGTGATAAAAAAGGTTGAGCCGACAATCATTGCCACGTTTCCCGCGCTCAGGTCAATCATTGGCAAGCGCCCTGCAGCGATTCTCACAAGCAAAGCTGATCAGCCGTCCAGATCCGCTAAAGCCATGTAGTGTAACGCGCTCCAAAACCTGTCCCGAAGCGTGTTTGCACAAAATTATAAAAGTACAAAAAAAGACAGCCCCCCGCATCCGCTGGATACGAAGGGCTGCTGTTCCCCCCAGAACAATTTTTAAATCTGCTATTAGATTATGATAATTCCCGAAACGTGCAAGGACTTTTTTAAACTTTTTTTACCAATCCGGGATTAGCGGCAAGGATGCGGGGGTGATTTTCTGTCGAAGACACTGTCAGTGAATTAGTTAGGATTTAGGTGCCGCACCGGCCAAACTGAGCGAAAGTTTAATTTCTTCAGCAACTTTGTCCACGTTCTCGCCTGGTTGGATGCCGAATTCGCTGCGATTCACTGTGAATTCCGACCGAATCACGACTAAATCGCCATCCACATCACCGCCACGTTCTTTCAACCGGCCTGGCAGATGGTGGATGAGGATCGGAATTTCCATGTCCTTGCTCACGCCCATGAGTGTGAATGTGCCTACTGCCGTGGCAGAACCTTTGTCGCCATCTTTCTCCACATCTTTCAAGCTTTTGATTTCATAAGTGATCTTTTCGTGCTCCCCGGTTTTGAGCCACTTTTCTCCGTGCATGTGCTCCTGCATGACCGGATTGGGTACCGTGAGGGATTTTGCGTCGACGATGATGGTGCCGGTGGCGGAGGTGGGATCTTCCTGATCGACGGTGATAGTGCCACTGATGCCTGCTGCGGTGCCATTGATGGACTCCAGCGGCGCGTCCAGCATGAAGACGACGTTGTTGACTCCTTTGGGATCCGCAAAGTCATAGGTGACAGGCTCCGCAATGGCGGAGGTCACTAGAACTGCGGCGACGAATGTGTACATGGTTGTTTTTTTCATAGGATGTTTTTCCAGGTTTATGGGTTGGATTTTGAAGATTTGAGCCCCGGGCGGCTAGCGAGTAATACGCCAAGACCCACGGCGCCGATGCCACTGATCACGCCGATGAGCAAAAACTCGATGCCGGGTTTGAGGCCCTTCGTATATTCGGTGTATTCGATCTCGGTGATGGGATCGACATTCACCACGGGTATTTGAGTCTGAGTCCAGCCCCTGTGTGCTCCCTGAGTGATCCAGATCAGCACGGTTGCCACGAGAACCAG
>JBGTCP010000491.1:0-2649 GCA_041748815.1 Chthoniobacterales bacterium | reverse complement strand
CGGACACATAGACAAGGATAGTCAAGATTTTCCAGCCTGGCTGCACTCGGCGAACTCCGGCGAAACACTCTTTTCGCAAACCCGTTGGTGGCGTTCCCGCTGGAACTGGTGGGTGCTGGATGTCACTGGATCTAATCAACTTCAGCGCATCAAAGGTCAAAAGCCGTTTGTTCGGAGAGCCGGGATAGTCGCGCTCTACCGTCCGCGCGTCATCTTTGAAGAGTATCAAAAGGCGGGCGAGTCGGCCCACGAAGCGTGGATCCTTTTTTCTGCGGACGGAGAAGTGAGGAAAAGGCTGCAGGCCCTGACTTCTGAAAGCGGATACCGCCATTTTGAAGATCCCTCGCAGTTCGTTACACACGGGCTGCGAGCAATTAGCGAACTGCTTTTTTTTCGGAAAGCGGGCTACGAATGGCATGTCAAGGCGTCCTTTATCACCCTGATCGCGCAGGTGTGCACGTCGCAGTCCAGTGACACTGGAATGCCACAAATCATCCAAGGACACGGAGCTCGCTCCGCGAAAAGCGGCTTGGTGGCAGAGATCGAAGAATTCATTTGGTCCCGAATCGATGAGCAACTCCGTGTCATTGATTTGGCCAAGCGTGTCGGAATGGGGTTGTCCGCCTTTGCGCACCGTTATCCGCTCCATTCGGGGGAGTCGCCGTATCGCACAATTGTCCGGTTGAAAATCGAAGCGGCCAAAGGAATGCTCATTCATGAGGGAATCACCGTAAAGGAGGCTGCGGCCCGGCTGGGTTTTTCGAGCGAATTTCATTTTTCGCGCTGCTTCAAGCGAATGGAAGGCATGGCTCCGAGTGCGCACGCGCGGGCAATGAACGTGAAAGCATAACCTCATAAGTCCGTGATTCGGCAGTAAAGTGACTGGATGCGTCGGTGATGATTCAGCCATATTATCTACACACCCTTAATATATCGAGCGATAAACCAGAGGTAAAGAAACGTGGCCAGCGTGACTGACAGCTTCTGCGTAGAGCAAAAGATCCGTGTAATTTCAGGCCCAAAGAACGTGCGCTCCAGGGATGGACTCTGCATCCAAAGACCATCTAGGGACGCTCAGAATCCGGTCAGCAAAACTAACCGGAGATTTTGTTTTTGGGCCATTGGATGGGATGCGGTAAGAATGAGGAATGCGATTTAATGCTCACGCGCACGGCATGCATGCATTTAGAACATAGGGCCCAAAAAATTTCTTAAACTGCTCACCGAGTAGACCTTCTTTCAAATGATTGAGATCTAATACTTAAGTCCTGTCGGCGTGGTTGCGAGGCCGCCTTCTGATGTTTCTTTCAAAGCCCGGGGCATGCGGCGGCCAATGTCACGCATCGCGAGGATCACGTCATCGAGCGGCACCACACATCGCGCTCCGGCAAGCGCCATCACAGCTGCTTCAAAGCTGTGCACCGCAAACATGCCATTGCGACTCACACAGGGAACTTCGACATACCCTCCGATCGGATCACAGACGAGGCCGAGCGTATTCATAAGTGCAAACGCCGCTGCTGCGCATGCGTGCACGGGCGATCCATTCTTCGCTTCCACAATGGCCGCCGCCGCCATGCATGATGCACTCCCGACCTCAGCTTGACACCCTCCGCGCGCTCCAGAGAAGGATGCGTTTTTTCCAATAATCACCCCGATCCCCGCAGCAGTAAACAAGGCACGAGCCGCAGCTGCTTCTGTGAGCCCCTCGTCCTCTTCGAGACTGAGTAGGCAGGCAGGAACAATCCCGGCGGAGCCTGCCGTTGGCGTGGCTACAATGCGTCCGAACTGGGCATTGCATTCCAGAACCGCAAACCCATAGGCAATGGTGCGCGCAAACCGGGAACCAAAAAGTGGTTTTTCAGTCATGGAATATTCCATCAGTTTTTTAGCATCGCCTCCGGAAAGTCCGCTCGGCGAAAGCGCATCAATCGCGAGTCCTTTACGAACGCTCTCCCGCATGGCGCGATAGTATTCCTCCATACGCTGCAAAAGATCGCTTTCCGGCAAGTCCTGCTCGGCCGCCTCGCGTTTGAGTGCAATTTCCCAAATGCCCAACCCGTGCTCTTCGCAAAGCGCGAGCAATTCCCGAGCGGTGCCGTAGTCAAAACTCATGGCAGACGGTGAAAATGTCGTAACGTAGTGGTAGCAGAAATTTTTGCAAGCAGGCTCAGACAAAATGAATGCAGCTTCAACGCGGCGGAACCGGCCAGCGGTGAGTTCGAGTTGGTGGTAATCTGACCCTTCATGAGAAGTTTTTCCGCCCCGGTCTCGCCCAAGCAAAATTCCGACGTGCCATTCATGAAGCCAAGCGACGCCTTTGAGGGATTTTCCGATCCGCCAAAAAACTCAAGGTGCCGCGACGGATCACAGGAAGATCCTGAACTACCGAATCGTTACTTTGTAATCATCGGTGGTCATCTGGGGCCGTGATGTGCGAAAGATCAGAAATATCTAGAACGCTGGCAAGATCGGGACCCATGTCTGCGATGAGGGGTGGCGAATCGTCATTCACTTGATGTTTTGCCACTATCAGATTGTAACGATGGAAGAGCGGCTATGGCCCGGCGATAGGTTTCCAGCTCAAGGTGGGTATACCGATTATTGATATCCTCACTGGCATGACCGATCAGACGCTGCCTGATCTCC
>JBGTCP010000490.1:0-11755 GCA_041748815.1 Chthoniobacterales bacterium | reverse complement strand
ATTTCGGTGCATGCAAATGGTGCCGCTCAGTTTGCGAATGGGCTACGCCTTTCCTCATCGACGGCCCACACATTCAATGGTGCCGATCAGACGCATGACATTGCGGTTTCCTACACAGGACCGACGGGCAATTACAGCGTGAGCAGCTTTGCGCTGCCCGGTGCCGGTGCAAGCACATACACGGATGCGGATGGTAACGAGCGGCAGGATTTTGGTGGCAGTTGGCATACGTCTGCGGAATATGGAAATGTCTTTGGCGCCAAACAAACTTTCTCAGAGAACAATGAGGCCGGCTGGGACGCACTGCCCGGCGATGCCCGCGCATGGCTGAAACCAGGCAGCCCCTCCTTTCAATCTCAGAGCTACATTTACGACCAGCAACTGGTGGAGACTGCTCAGCCTGTTTTTCTGACGACAAGGACGGCAAATACCACCCCTCCCACACTCTGGGAGCTGGCAAGGGGCGACGGACCTTCCCAAAACGAGCGTGTGGGGTCACTCATCTCCGGGGAAATTATTGAAGGAAGTGACCTTGATCTATCGGGCATCACTCTTTCAGTCACAGGCACTGCGTTGGCAAACAGGCAGATCACAAACGGCATTGTCAATCTCGGACGACAGATGGTCGGCACTGGTGTTGAAAATATCGTGCGCACTGACGATGTAACTCTCCGCACCTCGGGAGCGGATGAACATCGAACCCGCCTGAATCTGGAGAGCTTCAATCTGGGAAATGCATCTTTGACTGCTACGCTGGCGGACGTCGCCACATTTAATGCTGCGAATTCCAGTGCTGTAGCGACTTTGAACGCCAACTTCGAGCGGGACCGCTCCATACAGGGAACCGGCCAGCAAATACTGAACGTCGGGTCGTCGATTTCAAGTTTGGAAAATGATGGATCGGGGTTGGTAGGTGAGACCAAGCAATCCAATCTCTACCTCGGTTATACGTGGGCGAATGTGGAGAATAACTCACTCACTTCCAATGATTTGCTCATAGTGGATTATGCGACTGAGACGGGATCACGGCTTTATTTCAACGGCTCGGTGCAGCGCGAATTCAGCACCGATACGCATACCAACATTGGCTATAACAACAGCGTGCAGGTCAATTCCACGTTAACACCAGGACTTCACAATCTTGGAACTCAGAACGTGGCCGCAATCGCTGAAGGGCTCGTCGGAGAGGACACTTCTGAAGGGGGCACTTCTTACAATGCTAAATATGCTTCGGTTGCGGTCGCATCCATCTCCGCATCTGCTACGGGTACGCTGGAAAATGGGGCTCTAACAGATCAGAGCGTGGTTACTTTTTCCAACACCGGAAGCGGAGTTTACAAGGCTTACGGAATTCTTGGACAGACCACTATCACCGGTGGACAGAATCTCGAATACGAGCTCACCTACGGTGGTGGCAGTGCTTCTATCTTCGAAGCACAAAGCCGCACGATGACGGTGAATTTTATCGGCAATGACCAACTCCCGGAAGCCGGAGACCTTACCCGCATCTCGAGAGCCAGTCTTTCCGTCGATCTGTATCAGGATGTCGATCTGAGTGCCATTGTGATGGCAACCAATCACTCCGGTTATGTGGATGGCTCCTTCGCGCCGCGATTTTTGCGCAAGGATGTGTTCCAGCTGGAAACGCGATTTGAAGCGCCTGCCGCGGCTTCCGGTTCCTCATTCGTCGCTGCGGGCACCAACTTCGCTAACAACGGACTGGCACTCAACAATACCTCGGAAAATACCTCTACGCGCTTCACTGAAGCTACTAAGGTCGAACTGCTCGACTCGGAAACCCTCGGATCGACGACGGTGAACCTGGCATTCACAAGCGTCGATGAAATTGATCCAACCGATGTCGCTGCGCTGGAAAATACTGCAACCCTCAATGGAACTTTCGGCCTGGAGCCAGGCGATGAAGTGAGCTTTGCATCAGATGTGCTGAGTCTCTCGGGCCTCAATGGCATGCTTCATGTCCTGCAAGTCTCTTATGACCAAAATCAGGCAGGGAGCGAAGGCGCAGCTCAGCTGGCGTGGAAATACGAGTTTACATTGGAATCTGTGAGCCAGATCGCGTGGATCAATGCCGTGCTTGGAAACTCCAATATCAGCCTGCTGGATCTTGAGGCCGGAACACTGTCGCTAGGTGGTGCAGAACCGATGTCCATCGGAGATTACCTTGCTTCCATGAGGTTCGCTGGAAGTTATGCCGACTATTTGGCGGACTCCAGTCTCACAAGTCCTGAGTTAGGTGCATGGGGAGTGGATACGGCCAATAACCATGTCTGGGCAGTCATTGATCACAACTCTGATTTTGTGGCTACTGTTCCCGAGCCTGGATCGTTGCTGCTGTTGATCCTTGGAGGCATTCCCTTGCTTCTGCGGCGTAAACGTGGGCTCTAAAAACCCGTCCGGTTGGGCGCGCTGACCGGTGGCGCAAAAAACACAGGAGCTCGGTCTGGACATCTTTGCGGGGGGGCATAAACTGCGGGGCGTATGGCGGATCCTAACTTTGTGCACTTGCATCTTCACACCCAGTACTCGGTGCTGGACGGGGCGGTGCGGATCAAGGACTTGATGAAAAAAGCGGCGGAATATCAAATGCCCGCCGTCGCTATGACCGACCATGGAAACCTTTTCGGCGCAGTGGAATTTTATCAGGCCGCGAAAAAAAACGGTGTGAAACCAATCATCGGCTGTGAGGTGTATTTGGCACCCGGCTCGCGCCACGAAAAAAAGGCAGTTTCGGGGGAAAAGACCGCCACACACCTCACGCTGCTCGTCCAAAATGCGGCGGGGTATCAGAATTTACTCAAGCTGGTCTCGCTGGCGCACCTGGAGGGATTTTATTACAAGCCACGGGTCGATAAAGAATTGTTGGCGGCACACAGCGAGGGGATCATTGCGCTCAGCGGATGCATGGCCAGCGAGGTGAATGTGGCCATCCAGCGCGGGGACTTCGCAGCTGCAAAAGCCAGCGTGGCAGAGTTCCGCGACATTTATGGTGCAGGTCGATTTTTCCTCGAAGTACACGATCATGGGATTGAGGCGCAGGTGGGCATCAATCGGGCGTTGCGTGAGTTCAGTAAGGAGTTCGGGCTCGGGCTGGTGGCAGCGAATGACGTGCATTTCCTGGAAAAAGAACACCACGAGGCGCACGACGTCCTGCTCTGCATCGGCACTCGCGCGATGGTGCATGACACGAACCGGATGCGCTACTCGCCTGAGTTGTACTTTAAAACCGCAGAGGAAATGACGGCGCTGCTAGGCGAGTTGCCAGGCGCAATCGAGAACACGCTGCGCATTGCGGAGATGTGCGAGTTTGAAATGGAATTCGGCGAATCAAAGTATCCCGATTATCCGGCGGTGGTCGGCAAAACCCGTGAGGAACATCTACGGGAGCTTTGTGAAAAAGGCCTCGTGGATCGCTACGGCGCTGAAGCATTGGAAGGTGGCGAGGTGCGCGAGCGCCTCGACTACGAACTGGGCGTGATCGAACGCATGGGCTTTGTGAGTTACTTCCTCATTGTGTGGGATTTCATTGACTACGCGCGGCGGCAGGGGATTCCGGTCGGGCCAGGTCGTGGATCGGCGGCAGGTTCGCTCGTTGCTTACGTGCTCTACATCACGGATATCGATCCATTTCCATTCGGGCTTATTTTTGAACGCTTCCTGAATCCGGAGCGCATCAGTCCGCCGGATATTGATATCGATTTCTGCGTGAACAGGCGTGGTGAGGTTATTGATTACGTGCGGCAAAAATACGGTCAGCGGTCAGTGTCGCAGATTGTAACGTTCAACACGCTGGGTGCGAAAAATACGATTCGCGATGTTGGGCGCGTGATGGGTATGTCGTATGGCGATGCCGACCGCATTGCCCGCATGATCCCCAATGATCTGGGCATGACGCTCACGAAGGCCCGCGAGACCAATGTCGAACTGAAAGAGGCCATTGAGAAGGAGGACGATACCGCGCAACTTTGGGAATACGCAGCCCTGCTCGAAGGCCTCGTGCGCAACACCGGCGTGCACGCGGCGGGTGTGGTGATCGGAGATCGTGACCTTTCGGAATACATACCGCTCTACCTCACTAAGGATGAGGAAGTTTCGACACAGTATGCGATGGGGCCGCTCACGGATCTGGGCATGCTCAAAATGGATTTCCTTGGTCTCAAGAATTTAACCGTGATTGAAGAAGCTGTGCGGCTCATCCAACGGCATCAACCGGTGTTTGATATCCGCAACATCCCGCAGGAAGATCAGCTCACGTTTGATCTCCTCAACCGGGGTGAGACGGTGGGTGTGTTTCAGTTGGAGTCCGGCGGATTTTCCGGGTTGTGCAAACGATTCAATGTGACCGGGATTGAGGACATCAGTGCGTTGCTGGCGTTGTATCGGCCGGGCCCGATGGCGCTGATCGACGATTACGTGGAGCGCAAAAAAGGGAAGAAAAAGATCGTCTATCTGCATCCCCTTTTGGAGCAGGTTTGCGCGGATACTTTCGGCATCATGATCTATCAGGAACAAGTGCAGAAAGCTGCGAACTTGCTCGCAGGATACAGCTTGGGTGATGCGGATTTGCTTCGTCGGGCAATGGGTAAGAAAGACAAGGAAAAGATGGCGCTCGAGCGCAGCCGCTTCATTGACGGATGCGCCAAGGCGAACGAAATTCCCGCCAATGTCGCGAGCGAAATTTTTGATTTGCTCGAGAAATTTGCAGGCTACGGATTTAATAAAAGCCACAGTGCGGCGTATGCGTTTCTGAGTTATCAGACAGCGTATTTGAAAGCCAATTACCCGGTCGAGTTTCTCTGCGGGTTGCTTAGCAATGAAATCAGCAACACCGATAAAATTGCGGTGTTGGTGGGCGAGTGCCAACGAATGAAGATTCCGATTCTTCCACCGGATGTGAATCGAAGCGGGCTGACTTTCCAGCCTGAGTCCGGCACGGATGGCGTGGCTGCGATCCGGTATGGTCTGGGTGCGGTGAAAAATGTCGGCGAGGCCGCGATGGCAGCGTTGGTGGCGGAGCGCGAGGCCAACGGGCCGTTCGAGTCTTTGGACGCGGTGTGTGTGCGGTTGGATGGCCGCACGGCGGGCAAAAAAATACTGGAGAGCCTTATTTCCTGCGGTGCGTTTGACTGGACCGGACGTGACCGCGCGGAGATGTTTGCATCGGTGGATAACGCGCTTGCGACGGCAGCGGCTGCACACCGTGACAAAGCAGCAGGGCAGGGTTCGTTGTTCGATTTGCTGGATTCGCCGGTCGAGGTGATGGATGCGCCTGCTTCGGTGCACTACGAGCCATGGTCGATTGAACAGAAGCTGAATTTTGAAAAAGAACTGCTGGGTTTTTATGTGACCGGGCATCCGCTGGATGTTTATCGTACGAAGTTCGAAGAGATGCAGTTGCTCAGCATTGGCGGGCTGGCGGAGCTTGAGGATCGCGCTACCGTGGACATCGGCGGGATCATCGCGCACGTGGATAAAAAATTCACAAAAAATGGCGGGAAACCTTTTGCGATTTTGCGCATTGAGGATTGGGACGGCGCGATCGAAGTGCGCGTGTGGAATGAGACTTACGAAAAGGTTTCCGGTAAATTGGAGGCGGGCCGTGTGGTGAAGATCACGGGCAAGCTGGGCAAGTCCACGGAGTCGCTGCAACTCACCGCAAATGCCGTGGATGTCCTGACTCCCGCGCATGGCGAGCGCCCGTTGCGCCTTACGATGTCGCATTCGGAGACCACGCCGAAGGAGCTTTTCGATTTGCGCCAGCGTGTGCTGAGGCATCCGGGGCACCGGCCACTGGAGCTGGTGATGTTGATGCCCAACGGAAAGCGCGTCGTGCTGCAAGCGGGCACGCAATTTTATGTTAATGTGACCAATGAATGTAAGAGCGACCTTGCGCAGTGGCTTGCGGTTTAGGGCGGATGGGTGTTCTGTCTCATGGCAATGGCCCGGCTCGATGAATTAGAAAAAAGACGCATCACTGCCGCCGTGGTTGGCTCGGTGATCTTGCATCTTCTATTCGCTGTTGCTGCGGGGATTGTTCTCACGCAGGAGCTCGCATCGGACGAGCCGGAGCCCGAGCCGCCACCACCGGTCGAGCTCACGATTTTAAGGCCGGAGCCTCCTGTGGTGCCGCCGCAGCCGCGATTTATGAACACGCCGGAAGACTTGGCCACGGAAACCATTCCTGAAGTGCCGGTATTTGAATCCGATAAAAATACGCTCGCCGCCTCCGAGGTCCCTGTGACCGGGGAAGCCCCTCTGCCGAGTCAGGAAGGATTGGACCGTCCGTCTCTAGACTTGGTGACACGTGAATACGCTCCGGGTGAGCTTGAGCCACCGCAGCCTGCTTTGCCGCCAGTCCCTCCGGTGGAAATGGCTTCGCTTGCGCGGCCAACACCGCGTCCGGTCGAGCCCGAACCCGAGCCGGAACCAGCTCCCACGCCGCCTGATGCCATGCCGCTTGCGCCACCCAGACCGACTCCGGTGCCGCAGGAGGAAGTTGCACCGGAGCCCACGCCGGTTGAGGAAACGGTGGATGCAGTGCCGCAGCCGCCCACGCCCCCGACCTTACCCACCTACCAGCCGCTGCAGGAACGCACCCGGATCGAAGGCAGCATTGACACGCGTGGACGCAGCTCGGTCGATGCAGTGGGCACGCCACTGGGGCGCTATCAAAAACATTTGAGTGACGCCATTGGCTCGCGCTGGAATTTTTACATTGGCGACAGCATGAGCATGGTGAGCGTGGGCACGGTAAGGATCCGCTTTTACGTGGCGGCGGATGGAAGCATTCAGGACTTGCGGATTCTGCGGAATAACTCCAATGATTTTTTTGCGACACGGTCGGTGCAGGCGATTATGGATGCGGAGATTCCGCCCATCCCGCCGGATATTGCGGCGACGCTGGATCAGAACCGTCTTGAAGTGGAATACAATTTCACCGTTTATGGCCGCTGAGGATTAACTCCGAAAAAACTTTTATGAGCTCTGTGATTCAATTTTTTGTGCAAGGCGGCTTCTTTATGTTGCTGCTGGTTTTTTGTTCCATTGCCGCGGTGGCGATCATTTTGCTGCGTGGATTCGCACTGAAGCGGGACGCGATCATGCCGCCCGTGATTTGGGAGTCGATCGACAAGCTCAAGCCCGGGGCCGAGGGGGAGGGGATCGAAAGGTTGGGCCGGCTGGTGCAAGGCGATCCATCGGCACTCGGCCGCATCGTGCGCACTGGTTTGACTCACCTGGGCTGGCCGAAATCGGAAAATATTGAGGCTGTGCAGACACGCGCACGCCACGAGATCGTGCGGCTGGAGCGCGGTCTCATCGTGCTCGAGGTGGTGATCGGCATTGCCCCGCTCCTCGGTTTGCTGGGCACTGTGTCCGGTTTGGTTTCTGTGTTTGCAACGCTGGGAGCTTCGGATGTGGCAGACCCGCAAGGCATCGCCACCGGCATTGCGGAAGCGCTTAACACGACCATTGCCGGACTGGCCATCGCAGTCCCCAGCTTGATTGCGTATAGTTATTTTACCAAAAAAATTGAAACTGCTTCTGTTGAAATGGAATCACTCGTCGGCGATTTGCTTGCAAAGTGCTACCACCAAAAGCCGGCCACACTTTCAGTCACCGAGTAACGGAGCGTTGAGGCTGTGAAATTTTACACGAAAAACAAGCGTCCGCCGGTCATTACCGTGGTGTCGATGATCGACATCCTGGCGATCCTGCTCATCTTTTTCATCGTCACGACGACCTTCAAAAAAGTGCAGCCTCAGGTCGTGATCAACCTACCGCAATCCACGGAGGCCACCGATGCACCCGCTGAGGTGGAGCCGTTGGTTCTGAGCATTGATGCGGACGGTGTGATTTATCTGGAAGGCGCTCCCGTCACCACTGGCGATCTCGGCGCAAGGCTGGGAGCGATTCGCAGCGCGACGCCGGAGAGGCCCTTTGCCATGCAGGCGGATGAGGCGGTGGGCTTCGGGTTGGTGATTGAGGTCATTGACATTCTCAAAGCCAATGGCATTGAAAACATTCCGGCATTCACAGAGAGACCCCAATGATTCGCACTATCGTAAAATATCCGCATCCCGCGCTGCGGACCAAAGGAGAAATTATCCGCAAGGTCGATGATGATTTGCGCAAACTTGTGGACGATATGCTGGAGACGATGGCCGCTGCAAATGGAGTGGGTCTGGCAGCTCAGCAGATCGCGATGCCTTTGCAATTAGCGGTGATCGATGTCGCCGTGGCCAAAGAACGGCCCAGCATCATGTGGATCAAGGGTAAAGAAGTCGATCTTGCGGATTATATGCCGCTGGTGCTGATCAATCCCAAGCTCGAGCAATCCGGCAGGCCCGATACGGAGGTCGAAGGCTGCTTGAGCTTTCCCGAGATCACCGAGGAAATTTCCCGTCCTGAAAAAATCAAGGTCAAGACCCATCAACTGGATGGATCGGTGCTGGAATTTGAGGCCACCGGCCTGCTGGCCCGCGCCGTGCAGCATGAATACGATCACCTCCAGGGAGTGCTATTCATTGATCGTATGAACTCCGCCGTGAAAGCCAGCCTTGCCGGCTATCTTAAACGAATGAAACGGCTTCAGGAAACCGGGGCTTGAGGGAATCATGAGATTCTTCGTGCGGGCGGTCGGTGTGTTGATGGTGCTCGCAAGTGGGGCCTTTTTTTTCTTTTGGAAAACGGGCTTGGATTGGGACTTCTGGATGAAGACCGGCGAGGTTTTTAATGTGGTAGTTGTGGATGCCGGTCATGGCGGGACCGACCCCGGCGCAATGGCCGGCGGACATCGCGAGAAAACCTTAACTCTCCAAATGGCTGCCACGCTCGCTGATGAACTCGCCGCCCACGGATTCGAAGTGATTTTGACCCGCGAAGGTGACGAAAATCTGGCGCTTTCCGAGCGGGTCCAGATCGGGAACAAAGCGCGCAATGCCATTTTCGTGAGCCTGCATTTTAACTCAGCATCCAACAAGGAAGCTCGGGGGCTGGAAACATTTTTTCATGATCCGAGAAAACCTGAGTTCAAGGGGCTGCCAGAGAACGAGCTTCCGCAGGCTCCCGAGGTATTCATTGAACCTGCCGACTCCGAGATCCTCGCGGCGTTCATCCAATCGCGCATGGTGGCCGCCGTAAATGCGCCGGACCGCGGCATTAAAAACCGTGGGTTTCATGTTTTGAGGAATGCGAGTCACCCCGCTGTGCTGGTGGAAGGGGGATTCATAAGCAATGCCTTAGAGCTTCAGCTGCTGCTGAATGACGGGTATCTGGATTCATTGGCCCGGTCCGTCCGTGAGGGGATTGTGGATTACCGGGAGTTCCGGATCCAAAACCGCGGGGACGCGCGACGATCATGACGGGGAATGAATATTTTTTGACTTCCTGCGGTCTTACTAAATATGAAAATTTTCTCGCTACCGGCGACCTTTGCCACGCTCATGATTCTGCTCTCAGGAGGCGCGCTCCACGGTGCTGACGTGCGGCAAGTGCAGGACAAATTAAAAGCCCAGGACTTTTATTTCGGAGAACCTAGCGGCGTCATGGATGAGGATACCGCCACTGCTTTGCGCCGGTATCAGATTCGCAACGATCTTGCTGTGACAGGTGAGCTCGACGAGGCCACAGCCAAGTCCCTTGGTGTCTCTGCAACTGCACCTGCGGCGGCAAACACGGCATCCGCAGACAGGAAATTTCTAGAAAATAAAGTGGTCGGAGTTGAACAGCCTCAAACCACCCCGCCGCCTGCCATTCCGTCAACCCCCACTGTATCCCTCGCTGAGCGCAAGCAACTACTGGTCTCTGAGTTTTTGGCCCTCACTTCCTACGCAGCCGCCGATCCGGCCTCGCAGGCCGAAGTAGTCCGTTGGTCGCAATCAAAACTTAAAGAATCCGGCTACTATCAATCCCGGATCGACGGTGTCCCCGGTGACGGAACACGGCGTGCAGTCGCAGCTTACCAAGCTGATCATGGGCTTCGAACCACCGGGCTAATGGACGAATTAACGTTAGAATTTCTAGAAACACGGATCGTTTCCAGACCTGGCCCGCGCAACTTCGAAATCAATGTCCAAATGGCTCCGCCAATAAGAGGGCAGCAGATTTTCCGGGGACTGCGGGTGCGATAACGTCGGGGTGACCGGAATGCAGGCAAAATATCCTGTTTCTTGGGTTGCCATCTGATTCACTCCTTGCTATCTTCACCAAGCCTTTCTCTAGATCCGCCAAATCCCAAACCTTAATTTAATGAAACTCACAAATCTTCTTCTTGGAGTGACTCCTGCGATCTTTCTCCCTTTGTTGTCCTCTTTTGCCGGCCAGTTTTCTGATTCCTCAAGCGAATTTTCGGCTTCTTCGGAACGGCTTCCCGTTCAGGAGCTGCCCTTTAAAGTCTCTGCCAGCATTCGTGGCGGTTATGATTCCAACCCGACAACCGCATCCGGGGTCACTTTCCGGGATCCCTCTACCGGGAGTGTGATCTTCGAGGACAAAGAACAAGGCTCATTTTTTACCGGCGCAAACGTGGACTTCTCCAAAAGTTTCGGCTCACCACGAACCAATTTCGAGCTCGGCCTGGGTGCCGGCATCACCTACTACTTCGATCTACCGGACGACGACGTCGACTATACCTTAGACCTGAGAACAAGCTTCTCCCACGCCGTGACTCCACGGTTAAGCCTCTCAGGCAATTTTAACATCGGGTATCAAATCGAACCCGATTACACCAATACTGAAGTCGTCACCCGCCCTGGACGCAATGGTCAGTATTTGTTCGGTAACGCCGGTCTGTCTGCCGCGTACCAATGGACCACCAGGTTCTCGACAGTGACCAGCTACCGAGTCTCTGGTGTTCTGTATGAGCTCTCCGCTGTCGGGCAGGTAGATGACCGCATTGACCAGACTTTTGGTCAGGCTTTCCGCTTCCTGGTGCGTCCTACTACCACTCTGGTCGCGGAATACCGGTACGGGATGGTTTCCTATGAAAGTGATTCAGAGCGGGATTACACTTCGCACTACATCCTCGGAGGAGTAGACCACAGTTTCTCTCCCCGTTTAAGTTCCTCGCTTCGTGCCGGTGTGCAGATCGTGGATGGAGCTTCTAATGCGAGTAGCGAGCCGTATGCTGAGGCATCCCTCAACTACCTCTACGGACCTTCTTCGAATTTAAAGGTTTTCGCTAACTACGGCTTCGACTCGTCGAGCCGGGCTACCGAAAGCAGCTCAAACACATCACTTCGAACTGGATTTACAATTACGCACGGCATCAGTGCTAAACTCTCCGCAAATGTGGGAGGCTACTATTCACACCGCGATGAAAGCTCTTCGATGGGGGCATCCACCACAGAAAATCTTTTGAACGCCACGGCCGGGTTGACATACAACATCTCCCGCAACTGGTTCACAAGCTTGCAATACTCATATTCCACTTTGGACAGTGGCAGCGAATTGAGAGATTACGATCGTCATTTGACTTTCCTCTCAGTTGGAACTTCATTTTAAGCGGAGCAAGTCGTGGGTTCACCTGCTCGCGGGTCAGTCTAACCGGAAATCTGCCGCCGGTTTCATCTGCTTCGCTACGACCGGAGTATCACTACTAACTTTAACAGCAGGCTAATTCTCCCCAATTTCTTGACCCATGAATACTGAAAACAGCGAAGTAAAACTCCACTTTCTTGACTACTGGAGGGTCATACGCGTCCGTTTCAGCATTATCCTTCTTGCTTTCCTGCTTGTG
>JBGTCP010000489.1:0-6658 GCA_041748815.1 Chthoniobacterales bacterium | reverse complement strand
AGCTTCGTGAGGATAATTTCGGGATGGTAATATTGAGTCAAATTCCCTGGCAGAGTCTGGACTGGTTGGATCTACCACAGGGCCTACCCGGTTTGCATGCGTCATTCCTGTTCAACGCCGAAAACGAGCTGCATCTTCTTTGCCTTCATCCGCTACCACCCATGGGAGCCACTGGCTCTGCAATGCGTAATGACTATCTGAATACTGTGGCAGAGGAAATCCGCAATCTCTCCGCTCCAGTTCTGGTTGCGGGTGATTTGAACACCACTCCCTGGGCACCTTCGTTCAAACGTTTCACCCGGGCGGCCGGGTTGGAGCGGCGGAGCGGCGGCATTCGTCCCACCTGGCATGCTTTCGGAGGCCTGGCCGGAATTCCGATTGATCACGTTCTGACGTCAAATGGTGTGCAAATCCTCGCGCACACCAGCGGGCCCCGGATGGGATCGGATCATTACCCGCAGATCATCACAGCTGAAGCCGCCAGACGTGAAGCAGGGGCTCGATAGCACGAAGTCTGCCTCCATCCACACTCACTCACTGCCGCGCTTGCATTCCAAAGACCTGGACCCAGTAGCCGTTGCAATACCCGATGCCGATGAGGTGGACGTCTTTGCTCAGGAGGTTTTTGCGATGGGGGCGGGAATTTATCCATGCATCCACAGCATCTTCAGGACCTCCCTGGCCGCGATAGATATTTTCGCTGCGGGCATTGGGCGCAAACCGGTGGATCCTTGCGAAGGCATCGCCCCGCTTGATCAGTTTTCCATTCACTCTGTCAAAAGTGTGGTGCCCAAAATAATCGTTCACAAACATGTCCGCAGCGTGATAGCGAGCGATGTTTGCCAGATCCGCGTCCCACCTCAATGCGGGCAAGCCCTTTTTCATCCTTGCCTCATTCGTCAATGCCACTGCACGGGATTCATAATCTGCATGAAATGGCGGAATCACTTCATTTCCGGCCGGCATTCCCTGAAAAAGCTGTGCGGGCAAACCACTGAGTGTCCTTATAGCTGATGTGTCCGCCACGGAGGATGAGTCCTCGCCACCCAGCACGCAAAGTGGGAACGTTCCGAGCAGGAGGATTAAAAGACAGCATTTGATCATAGGGCAATTATAAGCAGGCTTGGTGCCAGCTTTTAAAAACCAGTGAGTGCCCGACTGCCACAATTGAATTGACGGGGCTGTGACCGGCTGGAAACGCTCATGTCGATGAAGATTCCCCTTAATTCCAAAACGCTGCTTTTTTGCTGGTGGGTGGGGTCGCTGCTGAGCGTGCCTCTGGGGGCTTTTTTATTCACCTATCGGGAATTTTGGATCATTCCGCTTTGGTTCGGGCCGTTCTATATTTCCGCGGTGCTTCCTTCTTTTTTTATCCTTCCATTTTGGAGTGTGTTTGCTGTGGGCGATCAACCCTTTCTCAAGAAATTGGGCTTGGCGGTGTTTGCAGGGTCATTGGTCCTGGTGTGCTTCTGGTGGAGTATGCATCAAAGCCTGTAGACAGTGGATTTGAGAAAAATCGGGTATGCTGCTTGAGATTTGTGGTGGGGTGAGGACTGGTGGAGGCATCGAATGCGATTTCGGAAAAACAAAGTCAGGTTGTTGAGCGTTGGCATCGGTGCCGGGGTCCTTGGCGGGCTTGCAGTGGCATTGCGCTATGCGACGCGCCCTGCGAGATCCACCGCAATGCCGGACGCACTCTCACCGGAGTTTTCGCGGACCCGGGTCGTGGACACGCGTCATGGACAAATTGTCTATCGGGAATTTGGTTCCGGCGCTCCGCTGGTGCTGGTCCACACCGTGTGCGTGGGTGGATCTTCGTATGAATGGTCCAAAGTTGCCCCTCAACTCGCCCGCAAATATCGAGTGCTGGTGCCGGATCTGCTCGGCTTTGGCGAATCCGAGCGGCGCCCGGTCCTCATGTCTGCTGCCGAGCATGCGGATGCCATTGCGGATTTTGTGCACAACACGTGCGGACGCGAGCGGCCCGTGCTGGTGGGTAACGGCCTTGGTGCCGGTTTCTGCGCATTGGCTGCTGTGCGGCATCCCGAGCGTGTGGCACGCCTCTGTCTGCTCATGCCAACAGGCTTGACGGAATTTGGCACGACGCGGCTGGCGGCCGGATCGCGACTGTTGGGCTCGCTGCCATGGGTTAATAGTTTTGCTTACCGCAATTATCTCTCACGCGGGTCCACTGTGAAGACCTGGCTTCAAAAGGTGGCGTTTGCAGATAGTAAATTGGTGAGAGACGAATGCGTGGAGGTTTTCACAGCATGCGCGCAGCAATACGGAGCTGAGTTTGCAATATTCAGCCTCCTCAAGGGGCGGATGAATTTTGACCTTGCGGACCAGTTGGATCAACTCGATGTGCCGGTCCGACTTCTCTGGGCTGAGCAATCGGTTTTTCCACCGGTCGAGTGGGCAGGACGGTTCAAACGGTTTGACGCTGTGAAATCCGTTACGATCCTGCATGGGAGCGGCTTTCTTGCTGCATTGGAAGTTCCCGATGCGGTCGTGCAGGTTTTGCTCGACGAGCTGGAGAGCGACCTGCGTCTTGTTGCTGCGGGATGATCGATCTGGTTGTCAGAGATCGGGCTTTCTATTTGCCTGCACAGGATCTCTGGCTCGATCCGCGCGCGCACAAAGCGCTGGCGTTTGTGTCGCATGCGCACGCAGACCACATCGGACGTCATGACCGCATCATCGCGACGCCTGCCACGGCACGATTAATGGGGCGACGGCAGGGCCGGGAAAGCGAAGGGCATTTATTACAGTTTGGTGAACGACTCGAGCTCAATGATTTTGCGGCCACGCTGTTTTCTGCGGGACATGTACTCGGTTCCGCACAGCTTTATGTCGAGTCGGAGGCAGGCAGCCTGCTTTACACGGGAGATTTTAAATTGCGGGATTCTCTCTCGTGCGATCCCACCACATGGTGTCACGCGGAGACGTTGGTCATGGAAACAACCTACGGAAAGCCCGGGTTCGCTTTTCCGCCTAGTGAGCAGGTGATGGAGGAAACGGTGGCGTTTTGTGTCGATGCGCTGGCCGATGGCGATGTGCCGGTGGTGGTGGGGTATTCGCTGGGGAAGGCCCAGGAGATTTTGTATATTCTTGGTGGCGCCGGACTCCCGGTGATGTGCCATGGGGCGGTCTTTTCGATGAATGAGGTGTATCGGGAATTACGGAGCGACGTCCCGGCGTATGAAAAATATTCGGCTGCGGAGGTTGCCGGCCACGTGCTCATCTGTCCGCCTTCCGCGCTGAGATCGCCTATGGTGCAGCGCATCAAAAACCGCCAAACCCTGGTTCTAACAGGCTGGGCGCTGGATCCGAACGCGCGGTTCCGTTACGGTGTGGATGCGGCATTGCCGCTTTCCGATCATGCGGATTACCCGGACCTTTTGCGCTATGTTGAACTGGTAAACCCGAAACGCGTGCTTGCCGTGCACGGGTATGCCCGGGAATTCGCGGCAGATCTCCGGCGGCGTGGGATCGAGGCGTGGGCACTCGGAATGAATGATCAGTTGGAGCTCTCTTTGGATTCTGAATCAAAAGCAGTCTCCGTGACGGGAGTTGTGGCACAGGTTGAGCGGGAGTTCGCAGTGAATGAAATCGATGCCTTCGCAAAGGTGTGTAGGGCACTGGCGGAGACTCCCGGCAAGTTGAAAAAAGTTGCCATCCTGAGTGGCTATCTGCGGGATTTGGATGGAGCAGACCTCGCAGCCGCGTGCATCTTTTTGACCGGCAGTCCTTTTGCGCAGGTCGAGGCAAAGACGGCAAATGCTGGCGGAGCGGTGATCCGCCGGGCCTTGGCTCTTGCAAGCGGACTCCCTGAAGCGGAGATCCGTGCACGCGGACGACTGCATCGCGACATGGGGCGCACCGTCGCAGAAGTCATGGAAGGCCGTGGCAGGGGAGACACTGTGACTCTGGCTGAAGTGGCCCAATTTTTTGAGAAACTGGAGTCCACAAGGGGTCCGCTTGTGAAGTCGGAACTGCTTGCGGAACAGTTGCGCGCGCTGAGTGGTCCGGCGGCTGAGTTCACAGTGCGTGTGCTTACCAGTGGATTGCGAATTGGCTTGAAGGAGGGACTTCTTGAAGAAGCGGTTGCCGCAGCTTTTGAGGTGCCCGCAGCCCAGGTTCGGGCAGCAAATCGTTTGGAATGTGATGTCGGTGCCACCGCATTGCTGGCAAAATCAGGCCGGCTTGCAGAGGCAACCCTGCGTGTGCTTCGCCCTGTGCGACCGATGTTGGCGAGTCCGGAGCCCACTGCGGAAGCGATTTGGAAACGCTTTACAGGAGGACTCCTCACGGAGGCTCCGGGGCTGATTGTGGAGGAAAAGTTTGATGGTATCCGGGCGCAGCTGCATGCCGATGGTGATCGCGTTGAGATATTTTCGCGAGACTTGAAGCCAGTAAGTGCGCAGTTCCCGGAGATTGCCGACGCCTTTCGCAGGGCGCAGTTGCGGGTAATCCTGGATGGGGAAATTGTGGCGTTCGATGAAAATCAGGCCATGTCGTTTTTTCACCTTCAACGCAGATTGGGCAGGGCAGGCTCAGACTTTTTTTTAGGTGAGGAAATTCCTGTGCGGCTGGTGGTGTTTGATGTTCTGTGGCTGGACGGGCGTTCTCTGATCGGCGAGACGCTGAGCGAACGTCGGGAATTGCTGGATGAGATTTCGTTGCCTGAGGTTGCAGTCACTGCTGAGCGTTTTTCTGCATCCTCTGCGCAAGAAATTGATGTTTTGTTCGACAAGGCCCGCGAGCGTCACCGTGAAGGTTTGATGATCAAAGACCCGGCCTCAACCTATCAGGCAGGCCGCAGGGGAATGGCATGGATCAAGCTCAAAAAGGCATTTGCGACGTTGGATGTCGTGGTGACCGGCGTTGAATGGGGGCATGGCCGCCGTCGTGACCTGCTTAGCGATTATACGTTTGCGATCCGGGATGGCAGGACGAAAGCTTTGATGACAATCGGCAAAGCATATTCAGGACTCACTGACATGGAGATCGCCCGGCTGACTGAACACTTTCTCGACACCACCGTTGATGAACGGGGGAATTTTCGGGAAGTGGAACCAACGGTGGTTCTCGAAATCGCTTTTGATTCGGTCCAGCCAAGTGCCCGGCATGCCAGCGGGTATGCTCTGAGATTCCCACGCATTCTTCGAATCCGTGAAGACAAAGCTGTAGATGAAATTGATACTTTAACCGTTGTGAAAAAGCTTCTCGGGTAATCAGCGGCCCACTTCAATTCGCACCGCAGTTGCTCAAAAATATGCAGACTGCTGCTTAGGATGATCGAAAATCCACAACCATCGGAGGTAAGGATAATTGTGCTCGGGCGGCTCACGAGGGTGAATGTGAATTTTTATTATTGCTTCTGCATCTCCCGCAGTGCCCCGTAATTACTGGCTCCGAAGGCGTTTGATATCTTGATACCGAGACTAAATTGGCCTTCTCGCTGCGTATTGGCACTGCATCTGCTATGGCTCGCTTCATCGGAAGATTGGCTCATGCCTTTGCATGAACCGCTCTTTCCGTAGCGCTGAGGGATTAGGGCAGTGACTAAGGCGGTTTATCCGTTCGGAATCAGGAATCCCGGTAGCGTTTTCATCAACCAAACCAAATATAAAAACCAAAACTATGTTGAACAAAAAACACTTGCTGTCGCTCTCTGCGGCAGCCCTCGCTTGTGGAGTTTTCGCAAACGCTACGTCTGCGGGAACTTATTCAAAACCCGTTGTCGCGATGGAAGAGGAAGAGTCTTCCCCCGTGGTCACCGGATCTCTCTCCCTGATGGTCAACACCCACTTTATCTCTTATGGCTTCGATGTTTGGGGCGCAGGCTCAAGCTGGAGTGAGCCTATCTTCAACCCGGCCATCGAATTGAACTTCGATCTGGGCAGCGGATGGACTTTCATCCTCGGAACCTGGTGGGATGTGAACGACAACGCCGTCTCCAGCATTGGCGGCAGTGCCGTGCAGGAAGTGGATGTCTATGGCGGCTTCGGCTACACCACGGGCATCGTCAGCTTCACTGTCCTCTATCAGGAGTGGTTGTATGGTGGCGGTTCGGAGCGGATCGTCGACTTCATCGTCGCATTCGACACCATTCTCAATCCCAGCCTCACCATCCATGGCCGGGTCGATGGCGAAGACCTCGGGCTCGAGGAAGGCATCGTCGGCGTGCTCGGAATCGAAGAGGGCTTCGATGCGGGTCCCGTCACCTTCACCTTCCCGGCGGCGGTGGCCTTCGCGACGGACAACTACCACGGCGGCGATGGCGGCTTTGCCTATGCCAGCCTCGGAGCGAACCTGAGCGTGCCTCTTCCGTTCCTGCCCGGCGACTGGTCCTTCCACACTGGCGTGACCGGTTACTACACGAATCCCGACGTCATCCCAACCAATCCCGACGAGCTCTTCCTCACGGGGAACGCCGGCATCACGCTGACCTTCTAATCTGAGAGCTGACCGGCTACCAGGTATGAAATAATCGAAGGGGGTTCCGGGAGCTAGACGGCTTCCGCGACCCCCTTCTCTTTTCCCGAACTGACAGACACACACACTATGAAATTCACTAGACTATTCAGCACAGCCGCTCTCGCCGCTGCCACCCTTCTGGGCCTGGCTCCTGCGCAGGCGGCGGAGGACACGG
>JBGTCP010000488.1:0-3666 GCA_041748815.1 Chthoniobacterales bacterium | reverse complement strand
ACTGGCCTTCACGCGCTTCGAATGGGAACTCCTGAAAATGCGATCCGGTTTCAGTTTTTGCATTGGAGTCTTCAAGCACCGCTTCGTGTGTGGCCGGAGATCCCATTTTAAGAATATCTGCGGAAAGTCGATATGGCCCTTTTTCGCCGCGTTCATAACTGGTGGCGATCACCGTGTAACGACCTGTCTTCGCGACGTCCAAAACAATCTCAGCATCGGTGGTATCCTCCGTGGCATCATCGTTTCGCGCGGTGATCTCCGCGTCATGATCATGAAGGAAAAGATAAGGATCAAAAGACTCGCTGCGAAGGCGGATAATGCATTGCTGACCATCCTGCAGGTCCAATATATAACCCTGCGCATAAGAGAGATCTCCGAATGTGCGATCGGACTCCGTTGTGAGTTTCCCCTCCAGAGGGAAACCGGTGGCCAGCGCTGGCAGTGGGTAGCGAAGATATTCCACATGCCCGGTTTTAATGGATGAGGCCTCTCCTGCACGCACCCGGTCGACGAACCGGCGGAGCGCTGCCACATCGATGGCAGAATTGAAGCTCGTCCCGTATTTGCCCTCGGACTCGTCATCATCGTCAAAGAATTCACTTACCGAAATGCCAACCACTTCCCCCTGCGCGTTCACCACCGGGCTGCCGGAGCTGCCGCTGCTCGATGAAGCGTCATGCACAAAAAGCTCATGTGCGTCACGGCGAAGCCCCACGATGCCCGTTGAAATCAGCGAGGGAAAAAGCGGGTAGGGGTTTCCTGATACATACACCCGCTCGCCGACACGAGCGGATCCGGCCGCAAACTCCAAAAAAGCGGGCGCGGATTCAGCGCGCAAAAGGGCAAGGTCGATGCCGTCAGGATCGAAGCCCATCAGCGATGCTGCGACCTCCGTACCGTCCTGAAGTCGAATCTTCGGCTTTGTCCCAACATCAGTAATTACATGCGAGCATGTTACAATATGCCCTTCCGCATCGATGAAAAATCCGGTCCCGCTGGAGCCGTCGGGATATTCCACGGTCACCACGCTTTTCTGGAGACGTGAGACCACATCCGGCGGGAGATCTGCAGCAAGAGCCGGTAGGTTGAGGAGAAGCACGAGAGGTGCGATCAAAAGGATTTTCATAGGGTTGAGCGGCCACTTATAGCAGCAGCCGCGGGAATGCGCCACAATGGTGTGCAGCGCATGCGGATGACACCCATACCCCGCTTCCAGCCCAACTTCATTCACCAGGGGAAGTCGCATGGGGCATTGATCGACATTTTGTAGGACAAATTTGGTTGCAGACAGCGCATCGACCCCGGAGTAAGTTCCGCCACTATGCAAAAAATCCCATTTTCGGAACTCGGCCTTTCCCCTGAGATCCTCAAAGCTGTTGCCTCGCTCGGATTCGAGGAAGCTTCGCCCATTCAAGCTGCCACGATCCCGCTCCTTCTCGCTGGCAAAGATATCGTCGGGCAATCGCAGACGGGCTCTGGCAAAACAGCTGCTTTCGCGATTCCCGCCATCGAAAAAATCGATGCGCAAAGCAAGGCCGTCCAGATTCTGATACTCTGCCCGACTCGCGAACTGGCCACACAAGTCGCCGACGAAGTGCATAAGCTCATCGCCTACAAGCCTGGCATCCATGCTGTGCCGATCTACGGCGGTGCCTCCTACGACCGCCAATTCTACGAACTCAAAAAAGGCGTGCAAGTAGTGATCGGCACACCGGGCCGACTCATCGACCACCTCAACCGCGGCACGTTGAAGCTCAACGAGCTCAAGATGGTGATTCTTGACGAAGCGGACCGCATGCTGGACATGGGATTCCGCGATGACATCCAGGAGATCCTGGATGCGATGCCAGAGGAACGACAGACCGTTTTCTTCTCGGCCACGGTTTCCAAGCAGATCAGCGATTTGATCCGCCGCTACGCCCGCGATCCCGAGCATGTCAAAATTGAGCAAAAGGAACTTTCCACTCCTGCCATCGAACAATGGTACTACGAGGTGCATGCGCGCGCGAAGGTCGATTCACTCATCCGCATCATCGACTACCATGGTTTCCGGCTGGGCATCATTTTCTGCAACACACAACGCATGGTCGATGAACTGGCGGACACGCTCATGGGACAGGGCTTCTCGGCAGACCGTTTGCATGGCGGAATCCCGCAAGCGCAGCGCACCCGCGTGATGAACAAATTTAAAAAATCCGAGTTTGAGTTTCTCGTGGCTACGGATGTCGCAGCCCGCGGCATCGATGTTGACGACCTGGAACTTGTGGTCAACTACGACCTGCCATACGACGCGGAGGACTACGTGCATCGCATCGGGCGCACCGGGCGCGCCGGTAAGCGCGGCATGGCCGTGACATTTGTTTCAGGCCGTGAAATTTACAAACTGCAATTCATCGAGCGGTTCACACGCACCAAAATTCGCAGGGCCAAGCTGCCAACCGCGGGCGAGATCGAAGAGAAACGCGTCACTGCGATGCTGGAAAAAATCCGCCACACCCTCGACGCTGCCACTTTCAAAGATCAAACGTTGCTGGTAGATCGTCTGCTCGAAGAAGGGCACAACTCCACCGACATCGCTGCAGCTGCATTCCAGATGCTCATGGGAGCGCATCCGGAGAGTCCGGAATCCACCACCAAAGCTGCATTGGTTCCGCCAATCGCTGAAGAGGAAAGATCCCAGCGTGATTCACGGGACTCGCGTGGGACAGATCGTCCGGCGCGCACTCGCGATGAGCGACCTGCACGCGATGAGCGACCTGCACGCGATGCCGAGAGACCGCCCCGCCCCGCAGAAAGACAACCGCGCCTTGCAGACCAGCCGCCCCGCGAGGAGCGTGCTGCGGAACCAACCCGGCCCGCCCGCGACCCTGCCGATAAGCCACTTCGCCCGCCGTCACGCGGATTCCAATGGGTGTCGCTCGACATCGGCAAGGTAGATGGATTTGGACCCCGCGAAATTTGCGACCTCATCGAGGATGTCTCAGGATTGCCCGGCAAGAGCGTGGGAATGATTGATCTCAAAAACAACGAGAGCTTCGTTCAGGTGCCTGAGACTTTTGCCAAGAGCTTGTCGGGTGCCGGTAACATTCTCGACCTCAATGGCCGCGATGTCATGATCCGGCCCATCCGCAGCGGGGCCCCGAAGCGCGAAGGCAACTTCAAACCCGGCAGCAAGGGTGCGAAGGGCGGGAAGAAAAAATGGTAGGACTCCTAGTTCGAACCCAGGCTAGAGCGCAGACGAAGGAATAACGAGGACGCATTACCGGATGCGACAGAGCCCCGGCGTTTTTCCACATTCTGGCTCACCTGTTCGATGCGCTCATTGTGACTTAATAGACCGTGACAATTGTAACGCGTCCGGCAGGCAGCCGGTTGAAGCTGCCCTGAGGCACAATACGTAAGGCATACTTCCCGGCGGAAGGGAAAACGATCGATTGCGTGCCGGGCACATTCACGGCATATGCCGCCCGCGGGCTATATTGAGACAGCCCGGAGAAAGTCACGGAGTGGAGGAACCATCCAATGCCAGGGAAGCTTGGATTATTGGCATTGTAAAAATCGGACCCGCCGACCCAATCGTAGACAAAACGCACGCGGATCGATTTGCCAGCGTAAGCGCTGAGTGAAACCGTGTGACGCACGAAGTCATTGTCAAACTTGTCACCG
>JBGTCP010000487.1:0-1984 GCA_041748815.1 Chthoniobacterales bacterium | reverse complement strand
TGCAATGCCTTCCTGCACAGAGGTGACTTGGGTTTTATCCAGGAAATATTGATAGTCGCCGGGATAAAAATTCGTGGTCCCACTATCCACATGCAAGATGCTGGAGGCCATCTGGCGGATGAAATACACATCGTGGCTGATGAAAACCAGCGAGCCCTCAAACTGCCCCAGAGCGCCGATTAATGCATCAATGCTATCCATGTCCAAGTGCGTCGTCGGCTCGTCCATGAGCAGGAAGTTGGGCGGATTGAGCAACAGGCGCACCAGAGCCAGACGGCTTTTTTCACCACCGCTCAACACGCTGATCGGCTTGAACACGTCCTCACCGGAAAACAAAAAAGAGCCGAGAATGCTGCGGGCGGTTTGCTCGGGGACGGGGATCGGCAGCCGCATGACCTCCTCAAGCACGGTGGCTTTGGAGGCCAGCATTTCCACGCGGTGCTGCGCAAAATATCCGGCAGTGACATTGTGGCCGATGATTCGCTGGCCATTCTGAAATTCCAACTCGCCCGCAAGAATTTTGAGCAGTGTGGATTTACCAGCACCATTTGGTCCGACAAGCGCCGTGCGCTGGCCACGCTCGATCTCGAGATTCAGATCCTCATAGACGACATTTTCTCCGTAAGCCATGCGGATGTGTTCGAGAGCAATCGTGCGCTGACCACCACGCGGTGGTTGCGGAAATTTGAAATGAATCCCCCGCCCCGCCTGCACAGGGGCTTCGATTTTTTCCATACGGTCAATTTGTTTCAGCTTTGACTGAGCCTGCGAAGCCTTACTGGCCTTGGCTCGGAAGCGGTCCGCAAAACGCTGGAGCTGGTCGATTTCTTTCTGCTGATTTTTGTAAGCTGCGAGATGTTGTGCTTCGCGGGCCGCACGTTGCTCAATGTAGGAGTCGTAGTTGCCGCGATAGGAATGCAATGCCTTAGCGCGGATCTCGAGTGTTTGATCGGCGAGTTTGTTAAGGAATTCCCGGTCATGCGAAATCATGAGAATCGCACCGGCGTAGTTCATGAGATATTCCTGAAACCAGATGAGAGATGAGAGGTCGAGGTGGTTGGTGGGCTCGTCGAGCATGAGTAGATCGGGCTCCTGGACGAGCAGCCGCGCGAGATGGGCACGCATGATCCACCCGCCACTGAGGGCAGATGCGCGGCGTTCGAAATCGGTTTCGCGGAAGGCGAGGCCGTTGAGGATGCGCTTGGCTTTTGGCTCCAATTGCCAGCCGCCGAGTTCATCGAAAGTAGCGAGCGCCTCATGGTAAGCTTCATCATCAACACTCTCGCCACTTTCGTGCCGGTGAATGATCTCGCGGACTTTCACAAACTCAGGAGTGATCGCGGTGGCAAGATCGAGGACGGTTTCGTTGCCCACATCCGCTGTTTCCTGTGGGAGGTATCCGAGGGTGGCTCCACGTTGCAAGGCGACACGGCCCTCATCGGGACTGGCTTCGCCGAGAATCAATGAAAAGAGAGTGGATTTGCCCGCACCATTAGGGCCGACCAAAGCAATGCGGTCGCCACGATTGACCTGGAGCGATGCCTTTTCAAAAAGGACGCGCCCGCCAAAAGATTTTGTGAGTTCACTGGCCGTTAACATAATTTATCTCGCATGGAATCGGGGAGACTCACACAACTCTGAACGTAGGTCAACGAAGCGGTGAAAATTCGGAGGGAAGGTAAATTGCCATCCAAAAGATCTCATGAGAGGCTCCATGGATGCCATTTCCTGCTTTCTCCACTATTGATTCGTTGACTGATCGTGAATCCAAGCTTGTCACCCGTTACGAGATCATTCCAGATCCCCGGGAGCGGCTGGCGGCGGTGGTTGCCGATGCGGGGAAGCTGCCGCAGCTGGATGCCCAATACCAGAAGCCGGAATACCTTGTGCAAGGTTGTGTTTCTCAGGTTTGGCTGGCTGGCAGCGTTGTGGACGGTGCGTGCCATTACCACTTTGACGCTGATTCACCGCTGGTCAAAGGCCT
>JBGTCP010000486.1:0-17924 GCA_041748815.1 Chthoniobacterales bacterium | reverse complement strand
GATCCGACATTGATTGCACAGATCCTGAAGATCAGCTCAGAGTTCATGCGACCTCCGCCGGAAGGCTTTATTAGTCCGATGACATGGGGCGTGGAGAGCAATGTGAACGAGCGCTGGGTTCGTAGTTGCTGGAGTCCCTGTCGGGAGAATATTCTTTGAACATGACACGTTCATCTTCAACTGTCCGGGAACGCCCACTGACTTCGTCAGCCGCTCCAAAACCCTTTCTGGGCCTACCATGAATGCCTTCGAGGCTGCAGAGAAGGCCGGGCGTGTCGCGGAGTTGCAGAGCCAGTTTAAGGTCCTTTTCACGGCACAGAACAAAAGCTCAGGCACAGTCCTGACCTCCATTGCCGCGACGTTCTTGCGCGTAACAGTTTCGCTTTGATTTTGAGATGAAATTCGCATGAAACGATATTCCATCACAGCGACGAGCTGCGGACTCGGCAGGATTCATGGCAGCACCCACTCTGCTCGGAGTAATGGAATTACATGAACCCACACAGTGTCAGAATGGATGCCTTCTTCGCTCACTCAAAAGCAAAAGCATTCTATCCCGATGAATTCATTCTCACATTCTCACATTCTTAAGAATGTGAGAATGTGTTCCGGGTCCGCCTCGGATCACCAGTTCAAAGGAGATCTGGGCATGCCGCTTAGGTGCTCGTCATTCATTCGAGGCCCCTTACAGTTCGAGTTCGAATTTAAAAATGGTTTTCAGAAGAACTCGGACAGTAAATATGCCGGTGAGCTCAGAAAAGAAAACCCTCCATAATCCCTTCGCGCCATGTTAACACCCATCGTCACATTAGAGGATTTCTATCCTCCTGACACTCTTTACGCCGGCCTTCCTTTTCCCGGCTCAACGAATTGGCTTCCGACAGACCGTGTAAGCTTGGCGGGATTCTCCGGCAGCGGCCTGCTTGTGGCCGGCAACCTGCCCATCATGCTGGACCGGTCCTTTGACGATCCGCACATTCTAAGCCTACTACAAAGTCGTGCTGCTGGATTTGCGCACAACCATATCACACTCGAACTCACTCCCACGGACATCTGTCAGACTCTGCAAACGCATTTGAAAAAAGGAGGGCGCGTCTGCACACCCCACCGCTATCCCGACGCGATCCTCCCGCCCGAGTATCATGTCTTCGATCCACAGCTTTTATCCCACCTGAATAACAAACGCCATCTTCCCTATTGGGCTGGTGAGGCAAAATACCCCGAACGAGAAATGATCAAGCTTGCAGATTTAAGTAAGCCGCGTTCATTTCCGTTTGTTCTCAAAGCTTCTACCGATGGTTCATCAGGAGGAGGAGTGGATGTTCACATCTGCCACACGCCACTTGATGTGGAACAGGCCCGCGTTAAGTTTTCCTCCGAAGAGGAACTTCTGCTCGAACAATGGATTCCCGACGCGCAGCTCTTCTGCGTCCAGGGAGCCGTGCTCAAGGATGGTTCGTGCCGCTTCCTCGGTTCATCAGAACAGGTTTGTGATTCGACTGGTGCCCCCCGTTTTAATTGGATAGATGCGGACAGCTCTGTCGGTATTAGGGGCGAAACCCTGGCTATGGAGGTCTTCAAGCGCGCGTCGGAAGCGGGTTATCTGGGTCTTGCGGGTTTGGACTTTCTGAAGGATGCACAAGGAAACCTTTTTCTCATCGATCTAAACTTTCGATTGTGTTTTTCTTCTCCCACACTGGCTTACTACCCTTCACTCCTGCGGGATTGGAAGCATCCCTGCTGGAGTGTTCGCCCTCTTGCCACAAACGTTTCCAGAAAAAAACTGCTGAACTTACTGGAAAAAGGGATTTCCAGCCAAGTCGTAATGCCGCGGCAAATTCAACGCGTCCCTGAGGGCTGGCGTATGGTGTTAAATTACGGAGGGTCGACCCGCCAAGCAGTGGAAAACACAGTGGCGGAGTTTACAAATGGCTTCAGATAATGGCGCTACTAAAGCCCCCCGAATATGCATGCACAGGATTTATCCCTGCAATTGAGCCAATAACAGTCTCTGGGTCTTTACTCCTTGTTACGTAAATCAGAGTTGTTGGAGAATAGTCCGATCCGAAATTTTGTCATCACCCGCAAGTAGAAGCGCCTTGCTCAGGATTACCGACAGCGTCCTGTCGCCCTCGAACGGGAGAAAAACTTTACCCTCCCCTTTGTGCGCGGCACTGCCCGGAACAATGCACAGATAGCGATTATCGGGAGAGCGCAGGATGTTTCCGCTTCCGATATGAATTTTGTAGGTATGGCGCTTTCCCTTGACCTTTAAAAACTTATCTTCAAAGGAGCAGAGTGGTGCAATTTTCAACTTTGGCACGAGATGTTCGAGCAGTGCCTTGCGCGACTCGGCAGCAGTGGAGAGCGCTCCGAACGAATACTCACGCCAATATGCAGCATGGTTCTCACTGCGCCCGCCGTCCGCCCATGCTGGATCGTTACCAACGCTGCACACACCAATGAAGAGGTCCACATCGCGCATGACTTCGGACAATACCAGCGGAGGGATTTCCGCGAGCGGAAGAGGCTCGGCCGTTCCCTGATTCCATGCGGGGCCGTATCCCCCGCCCGAAGCGTGACTGCGGACTTGCGCGGTGCCTTCGCGATAAAACCGGACCTGATCAGTAGCGAGATGCAAGAAAGTCCCGGAGTCAGTGGTATCCTCCCCGTAGGAATCCCCCGCTCCCTCGATCCAAAACTCCGCACGCAAATCCCACTCGGGAAGATGCCGGGCGGCTGGTGGGTATTCGTCGTCGACCATGAGGCGCAGACGGTTTTTCCAGCCGCGGGCTGCGCACAGCGCGTTGAATTGGTGCTGCTTGATCACGTGAGCAGCGAAGCGGTTCGAGTAAACGCGGGTTTGCTCCTCCGCCGGTGTGAGTAGGTAAATCTCCCGATGAGCCTGCTTGAACGGTTGCCGGATTCCCCATTCCTCAAGCCATCCCCGCCACCCGAGAACCGTGTCAGAGGATTGGTGAAGTGGATGCCAAAGGCGCACAAGTGTCGCGGCACTCAAAAGCACCGGATGCCCCGTGCGATCCAGAAGTTTGCCGTTAAGCCAGACGCCGGGAGTTACCAACCCATCGGTCTCAAAATTCCAAATGAGCCGCCTCGCCAGCGTTCCAATCAACGGGTGATTGAGGTAACGCTCTGCCCAGGTTTCGAATGCCCACGGCTGGCGACGCAGGAAAAGCCCGTCTATGCGTTGCGCCTGCGCAGGCAGCATTTTCAGGATGTCTGTTTTTGCGAGTTTGAGCTCTTTTAGTTCCTCAACAAAGTCGGACTTCACTGCGGCAGGTAGTGATTTCTGAATCCTGCCGTCGGCTTTGCGCCATGCTAAATCAACAGTGTGCGTGTCAATGATCCGAAGCTCCGCAGTAAAGTGGCCAAGCGGCACACTCATTGCCCCCACGGAATCGAGCCCATAGCCCGGCACTGCCATTTCCTCGAGTTCTTCGCGGGGCAGGTTGAGCGCTGTGGCACAGGCTTCAAGCGCTTTGTCGATTTCCTTCTGAGCACTGCCAAATTTAACTTTGATTTTGAGCAAGGCAAGCTGGCCGACCGCGTCCAATGAGCGCATTCTGGCAAGCGATCCGATGCAGGCATTGCCGACCCTTGTGGCGCGAGGTCCAAGTCCTGGAATTTTTTTATAAGAAGAGAGTGCCAGAGAGGTGAGTGCACGGGCCAGTTCTTTATCGAAGGGTGCAAGCGCAACACCCCAGACGAGCCCACGCAAAACATCCATATGTTCGTCGCTGAGATGCATCGAGCCCTCCTGTTGGTAAGGATGCGTGCCCTCTGACAGAGTACGGGGTTTATCGACGAGCGGAAACCAGCGCAGGAGCCGTGTCTTGAATTCGTCTGCGCCTGTTGCTTCAAGGATGGCCGGGAATGCATCGGCCCATTTGGTCGTTGGTTTCGAGCCGGTCGCCGATGACGCATGCAGCAAAAGCTCGCGCCAGGCGGCCAATCGGTCCTCATCCATTGCACCCAGATCTTCAAGAACTGCATTGGCCCATACTTCACCTTTCGTGATCGGGATGCGGTGCCCGCCGCCCACAAGTTGCGAGAGCTTCGTCATAAATGCACGAACGTCTCTCGTGGTAAACTGCTGCATATAGGCAAAGATGGTCATAATCTTTTCGCGGGCCATTTCGGAGTGCGCAGGGTCTGCGAGCAATTCCTTAGCGGACTTGAGGCAGCGGGTGAAGGGATCGGAGAACTGGGACGGGACATGGCGGATCAGCGTCATCCACTCAAGGATGCTAAGATTCATTTCCGGCGTAAAAGGGACTTGAGGCGATTCGAGTTCGCGTAAGGCAGACTGCAAGTGGCCCTTGCGTGACCAAGTCGGGGTATTCGCCGGATCGGAATAGTAGGCGTGGGGATCCTTTGCAGCATTTTCGGCGAGGAGCTTAGCTATCGGCAGGATTTCATCCAGCAGGAGTCGCAGCACCTCGGCGAGTATTGGCGGCGGAAGCAATTTCGCCGATTTCGCCACAGCTTCGCTGTCCCACCAGATCGCGGTCTTCCACTTACGGTCCTTCGCGTTGCGCTCAATCACACCCAGAATTGCATCGAAGCTGGCTTGCGCTTCAGGACTAACCTGGCGTCGGGGAGCTTTGTTTTTCCAGAACACAGCGGGCAGGCGGTTCACCCACCCACGAGCGGGGTGAGCTTGATGAATTGCACTTCGGTATCGACACGGATTTCATGCACCTCGTCGAGGTCCTCGGTTTGCTGGTCATCCACGAGCACGAAAAAGCCGTTACGTTCAAAAGCCTCAATAGCCCGCTGGTACTGCATCTCCCATTCGATGGTCCGTTGCTCTTTAAGCCGGAAGCCGTTAAGTGTTTTCTCAGCGTCGGTCGGTTGAATCAATCCATGGAAGACTTCGCGAGAGCTACTATTGAAATCAGAGACCTCCTGATAAATCCGGGACCGGATGATTTCGCGCACGCTCATTCTCTCGCTCACGTCGTCCAGCGTGAAGGTTCGCGTAGCATTTCCGCCCGGAGTTGCATCAATGATTTTCATGAAAGGTTGAAGTTAATTCTAAAATCGACCGGAAATGATCCTGCTCGTCAACGCGATTCTGCAGAGATATCGGGACGCTACAGTAAATGGCACCCTGATTATCTTGCCGACATATACTCAAGGAACCATGCCGCCATCGTGGCATAGAGTGGCATCGGCGTTACGAGCACGTTGTCGTGATCGCCACCCTCGACTTCGACCCAGCGTTTCTGTTCGCCAGGCAGCGCGGCGTAAAGCGCACGACCGCGCTCCAGCGGAAATAGCGAATCTACAGTCCCATGGACTACCAGCACAGGGACATCCACGCCGGCTACCCATTTCACGGGCTCGACGTCGGAGGGATTCAATCCGTGGCGGGTCCTCAGAGAGTGGTGCAATGCATTCGAGTAGATCGATCCAAAAATCCAGGCTCTCGCACGACTTTGGTCGGCGATCACCTTGCTCAGCGAATCAAACGAGCTTACGATGACTGCGCAGTCCCAATCGTTCGGGTGCGCAGAGAGTGCCTTCGCGGTGAAGGCACCTCCCATCGAAATGCCCCAGATTCCTGCAGGCAAATGTGATTGCCCGCGCATTTCAACCACTTCGGACAAAACGCGCTCAACAAAGTCTGCTTCCTGTTCGCCAGCGCCATAGTGCACCACTTTTCTTAAGCTCTCTCCGTGGGCTGGCAAATCGGGAATCACGCACTGAAACCCAACCGCGCAGAATCGTTCAGCCACCGGCAAAAGATCCTCCTTCCGCCCCTTGCGTCCATGCAGCAGCACCAAAGTTCCACGAATATCTCCAAGCGGCATCAACGTGTGCCCCATTTCGGCAAGTTGACTTCGAATTATCTCACCGCGCTCAGACAACGTTTCTGAAGCCAGCGGAGTCACCAGTAAGGTCGGTGCATCACCACCGAGGCACGACAGATGGTCAATGTGAATCCCATAAGCCTCCGAGCGCTCCAGCCAATCCTTATGGTAATCCTGAACCACCCGCCTGGCTGGCGAAACCAGTCGATCTGCCATCCCAACGACCGCAAAGTAATAAACTCCGCAAAGACCAATCAGCACTGCACAGAGCAGACCGACTCGACGTCTTATATTCGCAGTCATCGGTCAATCACCGACATCACTACCAAACGTTGCCCGTTCAGTGTGCCGGACTGCAACACTCCAAGCGGAAGCCTCCGGGCGTAACGAGCCAAACCAATCCATCATCATTTTCTCTCCCGCAGCTTCAACGTGTAATGCTGGTGACGATGGTTCCGGCCATTTTGTCATGCCATCCTTGGTTGCGCTTGTCGAATGCCACCCAAACAAAGCCTAGGCCGAGCGGGATTGTGGAAACGAAGTAGCCGATATACCTGAGTATCCATTGCTTGCTGCTGGGTTTCTCCCCCGTGACAGCATCAACCACCTTCACCTTGAGGATCATTTTGCCCGGCGTGGCCTGCTTCCAATGCCAAAACCCGATAATGATGAAAATGGGCAGCATCCATGAGATGATAAAATCTGCCGGACCCGCAAAAAAACCAGTCACCTCGGGATCAAAATAGCTCCAACCGTAAATTGCGATGAGGGGAGGAAATATCACTAAAGCGAGCAAGACGGTGTCAATGAGACTGGCAGCCACACGCTTCCAGAAGCCTGTGTAATTTCCGGTGGGACTATTCATGATGATATCGGGGATTATCGGCCGCAAGCGTGGATCAATTGCTCATGTTGGAGAGTCGGGGAAAAGCGCTGATCGCTATTAATTAACGGACACTTGAGGCTGTGGCGACACCAATTTTGAAGGGTGTTCAGTTCCTTCGAATGCGAAATTGGCTTCGCACAGTCTTGAAAACAAAATTTTCTTGAATCGCTATTGATACTGAGACACGGTCTCATATTTCAACGAGTGAGACACGATTAAAGAACAAGTATGAAAAGGCACAATAACTCGACACACGATAACGATCCTTTAGCGGTGGTTCCAGAGGGCTTATTATCTACCGGTGAGCGGGGCGAACGTTATGCGCGATTGATCCCAACCTGGCCGGATTTTCTTGAGCAACTCAACGAGTTGGGCCCGCTGCTTGGCGGATGTCGAAGGGGCGGCCTGACTTTGTTACAGCCTTTGGATGAGCCGGACTTCCAACCGGTCCCGGGAAGCCGCGAGTTTGTGGAGTTACGAAGCGGATGGGTCGTCGACGCCGGTCAAATTGCCAGTATCCTTGCAGTCGATGAATCAGCTGTGAGCCCCCACCCCCGTTTAAGCCTGCAATTTTTTGACGCCCCGAATCGCGGACTGCTCAAGCTCATCCTCACTGCAAAAAGCTGCAAAGAGGCTTTGGCGATGCTGGTGGCTGGTTCGGTGACCGCTGAGCCCTGGAAGGCTACCTCGAATTCGAATTCCCTGCCTGAGAATACGATCCGATGCAGATGCCGGGCAGAACAGCATAACCAGGCTCCTCGCTGCGCCTTGATCAAATCGTTACTACTGGCATATCAGCACCATTTTCCGATCTCGTTTACGCTCACGTCTGAAGTCCAGCATTACACAGCCTCATTAATTCCTCATCATGTGGAACGAGTGGGCGACGATTTCCTCGTCACTGACGGACGTGTGGAGATCCACCTCGCAAATGTCCCGGAGATCCCGCTCAGCAGAATCACCTTGCCGTCGGCGCAAGGCCCGCTGCCAGTACTTCGCTTTCCGGTGCGCGCCGATGAATGGTGTGAGCTGCGATGCTCGGGCAATCGGGATGCAGCTAACTTGTGGGCTGCACTTCATTCAGGATCCGGTGACTGCCTCAATGGATGAACCCCGCCCGCTTAGCCATGTCGAGAATGGCGCATGGATGCCCATTCGCGGTCAATGGAAGCACCTCTTTGGCGGATTCTACGAGGAAGGTCGCAGCATTGAATGGCACGATTTTTCCATTGAAAGACCGATAGACTGGAGCCGCAGCTTCCATCTGCAGAGCCTGGAAATCACACTCAACTTTTGCGGAGAAGCCGGATTCGGCAGCCGCAAGTCGGGCAAGATCCTCAATCCCGACCAGCTCGCACTTTACACAACGACCGTCAAACCACTGGAAGCTGAACGCCGGACCGGACATCTCCACCGATTCCTGACGTTTGAATTTTCACCGGAATTTCTCTCATCGGAGCTACGGTTTGTGATGGATGGGCTTTTGCCCGGCGTGCGGAAATTTTGCGATGCTCCGACTGGTGAGCCTTTGCTTCTGGACCTGCGCGAAGTGCCCTCACACTTACTCCTGCTGCGCACGCAATTACTGGTGCCACCGGTGAATGCCGCAGCGCATACACTTTGGTATCAAAGTAAAATCACTGAGGTCATGGCAGCATTGCTTTTCCGCAAAGACGCGCCTGCCGAACTTTTTTGCGAGCGTCAACGCCGCATGAACCGCGAACGCTGCGAGCGCGTTCTCTTCATTCTGGAGCGGGACATGGAAAACCCTCCGAGCCTGGAAATGCTTGCCACCGAGGTCGATTGCAGCCCGTTTCATCTCAGCCGTTTATTTGCACAGGAAACCGGCGTGAGTATTCCAAAAGCACTTCGCACATTGCGCATTGAACGGGCCGGAGCACTGATTCTCAGCAGCACTGCGAGCATCACAGAAATCGCGATGCAAGTCGGCTACTCGAGCCTCGGAGCTTTTAACAAAGCCTTCGCAGAGCACTTCCAGTGCAGCCCGGGCAGCTACCGCACACGTTCGCGTAAGCGCTGAGATTCAGTCGCAATAAAAAGGATACCCGCAGCAATCATGAGGAAGCGGGAATGCGATGAGACGCATAGTGTGGCGTCCATGAAACCACCACTCTTTGAACTCACGCCCGGCAAACCTGCCGATCCCATCCGCTGATGAATCACGATTTCAAACCATCCGCCGACCCACGCGGCAACACATCGGGGCACGACCGATCCCTTGAAGGCTTCACATTGATCGAGCTGCTTGTCTGCATCCTGATCGTAGCTGTTCTTTCAGGTCTGGCATTTTCCGTGAGTGGCAAAGTTCAGAAAGCTGGAGACCAGGCCCGCGAAATCAATGCCGGACGTCAGCTCATCGTCGCTTACAACAACGCCGCGATTGAGCGAAACGGCAGCTTTCTTCCGGGCTACGACCGCACCACCAGCGAGGTCGAACTTCAGAATGGACAAATCGTTTCCGGCCCCGTGGCGAACCGCTACCCTTTCCGGCTGTTGCAATATCTGAACCACGAACTCGATGGAACGATCCTCGTGAATCGAAACAAAAGCCAACTCAACGCCGACGACCACTATTCCATCAGCACGCATCCCGCGTTTGGAATCAATTACCAATTCATTGGCGGCAATATTTCCAGTGCGGGAATTCTGGACATGCCGGATGAAGTCGTGACCCGTCCGGCATCCGGCTCCAACCTGCTCGTTTTTGCCAGCGCGGGCACCGCATCCTCAGTGGGCAACGAGCCAATAGAGGGATTCAACATTCTCACTCCGCCGCGTGTTTATGGTCCGCTCTGGCATACTGCTGATTGGACGGAATCCGCTCGACCCGACCACTACGGCCACGTGCATGCAAGGCACAATGGCAAAGCTATCAGCGTGTTTCAGGATGGCAGTATCCGCCTGCTCACCATCGATGAACTCCGCGACATGCGTCTCTGGAGTCTGCGTGCGGCCGAGCTCAACGACGCCAACTACACCGTCGCTCCAGCAACCGGTGGCGGTCCCCGCCGCTAGTCCTGACGCGCTTATTTAGAATGAAAAAAATCCTTACACTTTTCGCCGTCTTCGCACTGGGATCCAATGTTCCCGCGCATGCAGAATTCCTCTACGACAGCTATTTCATCCCCGGCTTTGATGGCCAGCCGAATACCGAATTCAGCCGTTGGAATGTGCTCTACGCACCAAACGGCGGTGCAAATCTGCCCGATGCGTTCGCGCCGAACGGCACTTACCAGAGTGCAAGTGCGGCCGGATTCACCCCGCCATCAGATTCCAATCCGTTGGATCCTTTGGCGTTTTGGCATGCCGACAATGCCACCATCACACAGACTAATGGCGGGCATTTCATCATTGGCCCCGGCACAGCTGGCAACATATACAGCTTTTCGAATCCCGGTGCCTACGAACTCGCCGACTCCACCCCGTTTACACTCGGCACCGTGGTTTTCCAGTTTCAGACCGAGGGAACGCCCGTCGATTTTAGTTCCATCCGCCTCGTCTACGACAATGGCAGCGGCCTGCAGGAATTGGCAGCCACGGAATATCTACGAGAATACCGCTCGGGTTCCGGCGCCTTTGGCGGGTTCAACAACCGCAACGCTCTGCAATGGGATCTCACAGGGCTCGGCATTTCCGAATACCAGATCGTGTGGAGTTCCAATGAATCCAGCATGAGTTTTCAGCAGGCATTAGTCGACACTGCGGCTAGTTACGAAGCAGTGGTGCCGGAGTCGCGCACATGGACAGGCACCGGTTCGCAGAACTGGGGCCAATCGAGCAACTGGCAGGAAGGCAGCCCTTCGGTGACCAATGGCAATGTGCGCTTTGAACATGCTTCCGCAACCAGCATCCAGCTCGATAGAGCCCGCACTGTCGGTGAAATCATGATCGATACCGCTGCAAATCTTACCATCGCAGGAGCGCCCACTTTGACATCGAACACCGGCATCACCACGACTGCTGCGGCCACCGGCACCTACACCATCTCCAGCAACTACCAGCTCGGTGCATATAATCTCATGGAGATCGGAGCCGGAACCGTGCGGCTCGATGGCGTGGTGAGCGGAGCCTATGGCCTTCTCAAATCCGGCGAGGGCACATTGATTCTCGGCAACAACAACACGTTCGGTTCATCAACCGCCGGGATCGGTGTGCAGGGCGGAACTTTGCGCATCGAAGGCAACAACACCTTCGGTGGCAGCGCCTCGGTCCTGTGGGGCAGACTCGAAGTTGCCGCCAATGCCAACTCCGGCTCAGGCGCGCTCGGCACAGCAACCACCGCTATCACAGTGGGTGCAAGCAGCAGCCTCTTCGCGGGAATCACAGAACCCGCTGAACTCGTCATCGATGGAAATTACACTATCGCCCGCAACATCAACATCGAGCAAGGCAGTTTCGAAAAACGGCTTGGCGCTCAGAATGCGACGTCGGGAGCAGCATTCACCGGCAACATCGCATTGATAGGCAGCGACCTGAACGCAACCGACCTCAAGCTCTTTGCGCAAAACAACGATGACCGCGTGAGTTTCAGCAGGAACCTCACAGGTGGCAGCGCCACGAGCACCGTCTCCATCAACGCTGACGGCGAATCCGGTACCGTGATTTTTTCCGGAAACAACAAAACCTACAACAGTGCCACGGAAGTGCTCGGCGGCACATTGATCGTCGCCAACGGAACTTCCACCACCGGCAATGGCGCATGGACAGTCGCCGATGGAGCCACCCTCCATGTCGATGGCACGCTCGCTGGCACCGGCGCACTCGAGCTGCAAAATGGGAGCACACTCACTGGCGGCGGAACAATTAACAAATCCCTCACCATCGGCGGAGGCGTTACAATCTCGCCAGGCAACAGTCCTGGAACTCTGAACACGCTGAGCCAGACATGGTCCGGCGGCGGATCATATCTCTGGGAAATCAACAGCACCGCCGGAACTCAAGGCGATGACGTCGGCTGGGATTGGTTAAACATCGATGGCTCGCTGGATCTGGATTTCACAGAACTCACGCCATTTACCCTTCAGATCACCTCGCTCACAATGGCCAATGACGGCGGACCGCTCTCCGGTTTTGACAGCCTCACAAATTACAGTTGGACGATTGCGACCGCTGCCGACGGGATCACCGGATTCGACGCGTCGGCATTCCTTCTCAACACCGATGCATTTCAAAACGCATTCACCGGCAACTTCGAGATCGGCCAAAGCGGCAACGATCTGGTGCTCACCTATACCGCCATTCCCGAGCCTTCGTCGCTCCTCTTGATTCTTACCGCAATCGGAAACCTCACGCTCCGTCGCCACAGAAAATCCCCGGCCTCCATCACTCTCTGACCCTTCATTCGAACCAATACTTACGACCACCACACTATGAAAAAACTACTGACACTTACATTCGCCGGCATTTGCCTTCTTTCGCAACACGGCTTCGCACTAATCGCCATTGATCTCCCCGGCAACACGAACTACTCAGGCTGGACCGGGCTGACCTCGGCGAATAATCCTGGCTACCCGGGATTTGGCAGCGGAGAGCTCTGGCCAAGCCCGATTTTGCCCAATGTGAGTGGCTCGGCCACGACGGTGGGTTTGGATAAGATTTCCGGTCCCGGAAATCCCGGCGGAGGTTCCCTCTACTCATTTGCAGCACCCACAACTTTCACACTGGCTTCGACAAGCCCGCTGGCATCACTTCAGACGCTGGTTCTCCAGCTCGATATGGGAAATGGAGCGGACGGTATCTTTTTCGGAGCCGCTCCAGTGCTGGGTCTCAATGGTGGCACCCAAAGTTTCGCTGCTGACTACACCGCAACTGCAACGGGTGATTTCCCATTTTCAAATCCCACTACCGGCGACCCGGGTTTCAGCACCATTCTTGCCTTCCAATGGGATCTCTCAACGTTTGTGGATCCCATCACGTCCTACGACATCACTTGGACAGTGCATGACCACTCTCAGACCTATGCAATCCAGCTGAACACCGGAGATACCGCAGTGCAGGCAATCCCGGAACCCACATCCGCAATCTTGCTCGGGATCGCCGGGCTCATGCTGGCATCCAAACGTAAGCGCCGCCGAGCAAAACCCTTGCCCCACTAACCCACAAAAAAACCACCAAGAAAACATACTACGAAAACCGAAACAACCAGCCTCAAAGAAACTTGGGCAGCTTTCCGCTCCAGCAATCCCAAAACCCGTATCCGGGATGCCGCCCGCGAACTCGGGGTCACAGAAGTCGAACTGCTCGCCACCGGTTGCGGCGATAATGTCACCCGCCTCGAAGGCGACTGGCCCTCACTCATCAAAGAGCTTCCAAAACTCGGCCGCGTCATGTGCCTTACCCGCAACGAAGCCGCTGTCCACGAACGTTACGGAGATTTTCTCGAAGTCGACTTCTTCCACGGCATGGGACAGGTCGTCGGACCGGACATTGATCTGCGCCTTTTCATGAACCACTGGGTTCACGGCTTCGCGGATACCGATCAAACCTCCGAAGGTGATCGCCAATCATTTCAATTCTTTGATGCGCACGGCGACGCAATTCATAAAGTGTATCTCCAAAAAGAAAGTAACTTTGCGGGATACGGAGTGATCCTCGATCGCTTCCGCTCGGTAAACCAAAGCGAGGGCGTTGCAGTAACTCCCGTGCCTGCGCCGCAGCCGGAATTCCCGGACTCCGAGATCGATGCCGAAGGTTTTCAGAAAGCCTGGCTGAAGCTCAAGGATACTCACGCGTTTTTCCTGCTGTTGCGTCAGTTCCGTGTATCACGCGGGCAGGCACTTCGTCTTGCTCCAAAAGGCCACGCAATCCGAGTCGACCTCGGAAGCACCCGGAAAATGCTTGAGACCGCATCCGAAAAATCCATTCCGATCATGGTGTTCATTGGCAGCCGCGGATGCATTCAGATCCACACCGGACCCGTGCAAAACATCAAGATGTTCGGCGCCGATTGGCTCAATGTTCTCGATGACGATTTCAACATGCACTTGTTCCTGCCACTCGTCGCGTCCGCGTGGCTAGTCCGCAAACCAACCACCGATGGCATTGTCACTTCGCTTGAACTCTATGATACCGCTGGTGAAAACATCGCGCTCTTTTTTGGCAAACGGAAACCCGGCCAACCCGAAGATCCCAACTGGCGCAACCTCACCGCAGAACTGGAGGCCGGAGAATGATCACGCGCACCCTTATCGCATTTCTAAGCCTCGGCGTCGCAGGGCTACACGCGGAATCACCCGAGCGCATCATCACTGCTGGCGGCAGCATCACTGAAATGGTGGTTGCTCTCGGTGCCGGTGATCAGATCGTGGCTGTGGATTCCTCCAGCGTTTTCCCGCCGGAACTCGCGGAACTTCCACAAGTCGGTTACGTGCGCATGCTTTCAGCCGAAGGCCTGCTCTCGCAATCCCCCACCCTCCTCATAACCGATGGAGATGCCGGACCACCCACAGTGCTCGAGCAAATCAAAAACGCCGGAGTCCGCGTGGAAACCATCCCCGCAGGTCACACGCTGGAAGCAGCAATCACACGCATCCAGGCTGTCGGCGCGATCCTCGGAGTGGAGGACAAAGCAGCGGAACTCAGCACCCGCGTGAAAGCAGAAGTAACAGAGGTCCTTAACAGCACGGACACCAAGGAAACACCTTCCGTCCTGTTCGTATACGCACGCGCTGGCGGCACATTAAACGTTGCAGGCCAGGACACTGCAGCGGATGACATCATCCAGTTGGCTGGTGGTCGGAATGCGATCAGCGGTTACACAGGCTACAAACCTCTGACTGCCGAAGCAGCTGTCGCAGCGGCACCAGACATCATCCTCCTCACATCCCGTGGATTCGCGGAGATGGGAGGTGTTGACGGAGTGCTCACTCACCCTGGACTGCGTCAGACACCTGCCGCGAAGGATCGTCGCATCGTCGCCATGGACGATCTGCTGCTTCTTGGATTCGGTCCGCGACTAGGCGAAGCAGTTCGCGAACTGGGCTCTCATTTCCATGAAGCTCCAACTAGCGAACACCCCGTGTCAGCGGCTCTCACGCGCTGAGCAATGTCACGTCTTCCTGTTCGGCCCGTGTTCATCGGGCTGGTGGCAGCACTTGCCATCGCCATCGCAGCAGGGCTAGGCAGTGGTGCCGTGTCAATCCCATGGCATCAACTGCCCGGCCTCCTGCTGGGTGGCCCGCAGGCTGATGCAGCAGGTGCCGAACTCATTCTCTGGCAACTGCGACTCCCCCGCATTCTCATGGGCGTGCTGGTCGGCGCGTCTCTGTCCGTTGCTGGAGCAATGATGCAGGGTCTTTTCCGCAATCCGCTCGCCGATCCCGGACTCATCGGCGTGTCCAGCGGCGCAGCGCTGGGTGCCGTTCTCGTGATCGTTCTTGCCGAGCGCTTGCCAATTGCCGCACTCGTGGCGAGTCCCTACCTCATTCCCTTTGCGGCATTGCTTGGCGCTTGGATCGTGACTTTGCTCATTTTGAAACTGGGGTCACTCAACGGCGCAGCGGCAGTTGCAACGCTCCTGCTTGCAGGCATTGCCATCAATGCATTTGTCGGAGCGATCATCGGACTCTGCACATTCCTTGCCACCGATGCACAACTCCGCTCACTGAATTTTTGGATGCTCGGCAGCCTTGGAGGTGCGAGTTGGCAAAATCTATTTCTCGTTTTGCCCTTTGCCCTCATCCTCCTCATCGCGGCTCCCCGCACCGCCCGTTCTCTCAATGCTCTCGCACTCGGCGAAGCGGAGGCCGGGCATCTTGGATTCAATCCGCGCCGCCTCAAACTACGCATCATCCTGCTCACTGCGGTTGGCGTGGGCGGCTGCGTCGCGCAAACCGGCATGATCGGATTCGTCGGCCTCGTCGTCCCGCATTTACTACGCCTCATGATCGGACCTGAACATCGCCGCCTGCTTCCTGCTGCCGCTTTGCTCGGAGCGACCTTGCTTCTGCTTGCAGATACCTTTGCCCGGACCATTGTCGCGCCTGCGGAAATGCCCATCGGCATTGTCACCGCAGCAGTCGGAGCACCGTTTTTCCTCGGCCTCTTGCTGCGACAAAAACGGAGGGTAGCGTGGTGATGATCTCCGTTCGCAATCTTGAGTTCACGGTCGCAGGAAAGCGCCTCATCCACGACATCAGCTTCGACCTCAATGCCGGTGAGGTCCTCGCCGTATGTGGTCCGAACGGTGCCGGAAAATCCACCTTGCTCAAATGCCTCGCGAGCCAGGTCAATCCTACCGCCGGCACCATCATGGTCGGCAATTCCTCACTCACGGAACTCACTCCCAAGACCACTGCAAAATGGCGCGCCGTACTTCCGCAGAGTGGAGCCATTCCCTTTGATTTCTCAGCGCGGGAAATTGTGTTGCTCGGACGCTCGCCACATTCCGATACCTTGTCCACCCGCCGCGATCATGAAATCGCCGATGAAGCCATGGCATCGACCGACACCTCACATCTGGCACAGCGCACCGTCACCACGCTCTCCGGCGGCGAACTTCAGCGCATCCATCTCGCCCGCGTGCTGGCGCAAATCCACGACCCCGTGCCAGACCCGGGCCGTCTTCTCCTGCTTGATGAGCCTACCTCGGCGCTCGACCTGCGGCATCAGGAAGATCTTTTACAGATCGCTCGTAATCGTGCCGCGCACGACACGGCAGTGTTCATCATTCTCCATGACCTGAATCTCGCCGCGCGCTACGCTGATCGCATTTTCATACTGCACGAAGGCACAACAGGTGCCCTTGGCACACCACACGAAGTCCTCACCACCGAACTTCTCGCAAAAGTTTTCCGCGTCGAAGCCCGCATTCTCAACCACCCCGACGGACAACATCCACTCGTCGCAGTGTGTTGAAAAAACTTCGCCTTATTTGCCAAACGCACGAAGCGCATTCAGCTTGGCCAAAGCTGCACCATTTTCAATGAGCGCTTTCGCTTTTTTGAACGCACTATAAATATCTGATTTGATCCCGGCTGCGACGATGGCACCTGCCGCATTGAGCGCAACGATGTCCCGCTTTGCACCCTGATCACTGCCATCCAGGATCGCTTCAATGACCCGGGCATTAGCCATCGCATCGCCGCCCAATAGATCGAAGGTCTGCGCTGCAGGGATCCCTAGTGCTTCCGGAGTGATCTGCAACTGCTCCACCTTGCCGTTTTTGACACTGTGAATTGCAGTTCTTCCGTTTACCGACATTTCATCCATGCCCAGTCCCGATGCTTCAGTGCCGTGAACCACCCATGCGCTTTTGCGGCCCAGCAAAGCAAAGATCTCCGCATAAACCGGCAGCAACTCGGGCATGAAAACGCCTGCCAGTTGATACTCCGGCTGCACGGGATTCAGCAGCGGCCCAAGCTTATTAAAAATCGTCACCTGCCCTTCTTCGGCGAGCGCCTTGCGCACAGGGCCGACCGCCTTGAAGGCCGGATGATACAACGGAGCGAATAGAAATCCGGCACCCGTGGATTTCACACACTCAGCCAGATCCTCCGGACTCAGATCGATCCGGACACCGAGGGTCTCCAACACATCTGCTCCACCCGATTTAGAAGTGATGCCGCGATTGCCATGTTTCACCACAAATGCCCCGGCCGCAGCCAGTACAAACATCGACGCTGTGGAAACATTGAATAGCCCTAACCGGTCGCCGCCGGTCCCGCAAACATCAATGAGCGGTCCCTTCACATCTTCCGGCCCGAGCGGAACGCGTACTGCTCGTTTCAGCAACTCACGCACAAAAAATGCGATCTCCGCCGGAGTTTCGCCTTTTTGCGCAAGCGCCTTTAGAAACGATTGTCGTGGCTCGAGCGAAGCATCCTCTGTGAGCAATATTTCAACCGCTTCCGCAACCTGGGATTCGGCGAGGTTGCCGCCATTGATGAGTTGTGTCGTGAGATTTTCCATTTCTCCGACACTGTGCCTCAACCGGCGGCGGAATTCAATCCTGCTCGCATCGCATCCACCGGCGCTGGTGAATCCAGCCAGATTTCCAGCGAAAGCGCCCCCTGATGCAACAACATCGAAAGCCCATTGGCAGCTCGCGCACCAGCGGATTCCGCAGCATTCACCAGTCGTGTGCGACCTCGTGCGTAGACTGTGTCATAGACCATCAAGGAAGGATGCAAAAGCGAATCCGGCAGCAGTGGCGGATCGCTCCGCTGCATGCCGACCGAGGT
>JBGTCP010000485.1:0-3325 GCA_041748815.1 Chthoniobacterales bacterium | reverse complement strand
AGACCTGTCCGTCTTCGTGGGCAATACTTACGAATTTAAGATCGTCAAGGTCAACCACGACCGCAAAAACGTGGTCCTCAGCCGCCGCGAGATCATCGAAGCAGAGCGCGCCGAGAAGCGTGCCTCGTTCCTTGAGACCGTTATCATCGGCGAGACAGTCAAAGGCACCGTCAAGAACCTCACCGACTTCGGTGCATTCATCGACCTCGATGGCATGGACGGCCTACTTCATATCACCGACATGAGCTGGAGCCGCCTTACCCACCCGAGTGAACTCGTCAAAGTGGGCGACGAACTCGAAGTCGTTGTACTCGACATCAACAAGGAAAAAGAGCGCGTCTCGCTTGGCCTCAAACAGACCCAGCACAACCCATGGGAGAAGATCGAAGAACGCTTCCCGATGGGCCACCGCGTGCGCGGCAAAGTCACCAACCTCGTCCCCTACGGCGCATTCGTCGAGATCGAGCAAGGCGTCGAAGGCCTTATCCACGTTTCCGAGCTCTCCTGGACAAAGCGCATTGCCCGTCCATCCGACGTGCTTTCCATCAATCAGGAAGTCGAAGCAGTGGTGCTTGGCGTTAACAAAGAGGAGCAGAAAATCTCCCTCGGTGTCCGCCAGCTGGATCCGAATCCATGGGATGAAATCGAGACCCGCTTCCAGATCGGTCGCACGGTCACTGGCGAAGTCCGCAACATGACCGCTTATGGCGCATTTGTGGAACTCGAAGACGGCATTGACGGCATGATTCACGTGTCCGACCTCAGCTGGACCCGCAAGATCAACCACCCGAGCGAAGTCCTCAAAAAGAACGACAAGCTCGACGCCGTGGTGCTCGACATCGATAAGATCAACCAGCGCATCAGCCTGGGTGTCAAGCAGCTCGACAACGATCCATGGCAGGACATCAACAATAAGTACAAAATCGGCGATCTCGTCAAAGGCAAGGTTTCCAAGCTCGCAAGCTTCGGAGCATTTGTGCAACTCGAAGACGAAATCGACGGTCTCGTTCACATCTCCCAGCTCAGCGAAGAGCATGTGGCGAAAGTCAAAGATGTCATCAAGATCGGCGACGAAGTCGAAGCCCGCGTTATCAAGATTGATTCCGCAGAGCGCCGTATCGGATTGTCCATCAAGGCAGCCCATTACAGCGAAGAGGAAGTCAAGCGCGAGGCAGAGGTGTTCGACACACTCAAGCCCGGCGAGGACATGGTCGGACTCGATCACGCTTTCCAAATGGCCTCGGAGGAATTCCGTCCAGGCGAAAGCAAGAAATAACCACATTTCCACCTTTGCTTGCAGTCCCCCAGCTGCGGCAAAATCCAAGAGCGCCACCGGCCCGACAGCCGGTGGCGTTTTTGTTTGGCAACGACTCTGCTGCACATGGCAGGATGGCGACATTACAACGATGCCGCTGGAAAAAACCCTCGCATCGCGAACCCGTGGCCATTAAAATTGAGAGATGAAAATTCTCCTCGTGGATGGGCATTACTACGCCTACCGCTCGTTCTTCGCGATTCGGAATCTCAGCAATTCCAAAGGCGAACCCACTAATGCCATCTATGGTTTTGTAAAGGCCCTCAAACGCATGATCGAGGATACCCAATGCTCCCATGCACTCATCCTCTGGGATGGCGGACTCCCCGAGCGTCGCACCGCCATCCAGCCGCAATACAAACAACAGCGGGTCGAAATGCCAGCGGACCTCAGCATCCAGCTTGACCGCATCCAGCAGGTCACCAAGGCCATGGGCGTCGCGTCTGTCACTATGGAAAACGTCGAAGCCGACGACCTGCTTGCCAGCTACGCCATTCAAGCCGCCGCACAAAAATGGGAAGTCGTCCTTGCCACCAATGACAAAGACCTTTTTCAAATTGTCACCGATGAGATCCGCATCTACTCCACCGCGAAAGCCGATGTGGCCGGTCTCAAGGAGGAATTTGCACTACTCGATGCTGACTGCGTACAAAAAAAATGGGGACTTCCTGCATGGCGCATTCACGAAGTGCTGGCGCTCACCGGCGACACTGCCGACAACATTCCCGGCGTGCCCGGAGTCGGCACGAAGACCGCCGTCAAGCTCCTTAATGCCGTGGATTCCCTCGATGATTTGATCGCGGGCATCAGTGCTCTGCCGCCCTCAAAAATCCGCGATTCGCTGGCAGCCTCGATTGATCAAATTAAACAGAATCGCGAAATGGTCCGCCTCGATTTGGACCTGCCGCTGCCAGTCCCGCTCGATGCACTAACCATCACTCCCGATTGGCCGGCTCTTGAAAAAGAATACGCACAACTGGAATTCCGCACCCTCCATGCAGAGGCATCCGCCAAAGCCACAACGAATCCACAGACCGATCTGTTCCAGCTCACATGAACACCCCGCACGCGCCGTCCATCCTGCGCGCAGTTAAGTTCGCGACGCGGCATCACCACCTGCAAACCCGCAAGCAGGACCCGACCATCCACGTGGTCGTCCACCTCATGGAAGTGGCGGAGCTTCTCGCGGAACTCCCGCTTCCAGAAGAAGTCCTCATTGCATCCATCCTCCACGACGTCGTCGAAGACACCGCTGTCAAACTGGCGCAAATCGCTACTGAATTCGGTCATCCCGTAGCTAAACTCGTCGAAGAGCTCACCGACGATCCCACCCTTGAAGATGCGGTGCAAAAGCAAAGGCAAATTGAGTCCGCTCCACATAAATCGCACCACGCAAAAGCCATCAAACTTGCGGATAAAATCTCCAATCTCCGCGCGATCATTCATCAACCTCCCGGCACTTGGTCCCACGAAAAATGCACGTTGTATCTCGCCTGGTCGCGAAAAGTCGCAGCCGGACTCAAAGGCTCCCACCCCGCACTCGATCAGACCTATGACCAGACCGCAGCGGAGTTGGAATCCATGCTGAAAGATGAAGCCTGCTAAGCTTACCAGTTTCCTTCGATCCGGCGCAGCCGCCGCTATCGACCTGCTTTATCCGCCGGAATGCGAGGGCTGCGGCACCGCCATCGAACACGGCGAATACCTGTGCCAGACCTGCACCGACGCACTGCCATCGCTCGCCGCCCCTTTCTGCAAGACCTGTTCCCAGGAATTCCACGGCGAGATCACCCAGGATTTTTCCTGCGTGACCTGTGGTGAGCGCAATTACCATTTCGCCCGCGCCGTTGCCCGTCGCCGCCATCACGGCCTGGTCCGTAGGCTCATCGTGCGCTTCAAATACGGCAAAGAACTACACCTCCGCCAGATCCTCGCAGACTTCCTTGAAGACTCGCTGGACGATCCGCGGCTCGAATCCTTCGACCTCATCGTGCCTGTCCCGTTGCACCC
>JBGTCP010000484.1:0-5008 GCA_041748815.1 Chthoniobacterales bacterium | reverse complement strand
TGTGTGAGGCTTTTACGCCAAAGGCGAAGCACGCTGGCACGCAGAGCACGGTATTCGGAGACGACCTCCATGATGTCAAATCCTGCTCCCACCCGTTCCCCGCCGTGCTTGGCCGAGGCATTGTCCAGCTGATCGCTCTCCGAGCTGTCTGCGCCACCCTCGCCCTTGGACTTGCTTGCCTGCTCCGCCAGGGTCTGGCTGGCCTCCATGTCCTTCGCCGTAGCCTGGAGAATCATTTCTGCATGATCACGCAGGGCCAGATCGGACATATCGGCACCGGACTCCAAGCTGCCCGCAAAATTTTCCCATTCCGCGAGGATGAGTTGAATATTTTTGAGAATGAATGGTGCCATACGCACCTGTGTTTTGTCGGAGCAGGCCATTATAATGCGGGAACGATGGCGAATGGTTGCGGGAGATGCCAACGGATGCAAGATCTGGAAGCGATCTCAAGCTCCTTGTCCGCCGCTGGTTGAGGTCTGTAGCGGACTTTCATATTTGCAATACTAGTTCATCGTTTTGGATAGGACAACGAGATTCTGCTGACGGACCTCTCACTGCTGTCGCTTGCTCACTACTGCTTTCTGGTTTTCGGGCCGGGATAGGGCGAATCATCGCGAGGCGGTTTCGGCAGCAGGATGAGCTGCCCCGAATCCTCAACAAACCTCATGTAACGCTCCCGGCCGTCCGCTCCGGTTAGATACAGATTCCAATCCTCCCGCGCCCAGGTGCCATTAATCGATTCATCTTTGAGCACGGCATCGTAAGTTAAATCCGCGTTCAGATCGATCAAATAACCGCCACCTTCCCATGTCCCCCAAGCGTCAGAATCGCTCTGGATCGAAGGATTCCATTCGTCGATACCTGGTGAAAGCAGAGCAATCATCGCAAGGAATATCCACGGAGCCGCAATCATTCCGTATCCGGCAAATACGACCTTCCTTGAGCTTTTCCCCACCAGTAGGACCACCACTCCGGCAAAAGTCGAAACTGCTATTGCTGCTAGAAGTAAAAATCCGCCAAATGGTTCCGGTAATGCCATTCGGCGATTTTAACAAGCATGGCGCGAATGATGCAAGACCACCTCTCATCCGCAAGACAGTGACTCGCGGCAATGGTTAGACCGATGCTCCACCGACTCGGAGGGCCTTGATCCCAGCTTTCACTTCGGCAATCCGGCGTCCAGCGCGGCCCGCATAGATGTCATTAAAACCCAGTCGCTTCGAATCGGCTTCGACCAACGCGCAGAATTCCTCAATATACGGAATAGTCGGGCCAATCAGAGGGCCGTCATTTTCGAGTCGAAGTCTGAATGTGGTGAGCATACAGTAGGCGAAGCGGTAGTCGTCACGAGCGGCAGGCGAGCGCAGGTAATGGACGAGTGCCGGGCAATAGTAGCAAAACGCTTCTGGACCCATCCACGCATAGTCATTTGCATAGTAAGAACTGTTCTCTTCGAGAAGTGCGAATGCATCCTTAGCGCCCTTACCGAGGAGATTTTCGATAACGATCCGTCCATCAAGATCCTCAGCCACAGGGCTGAGTTGTTCCCGGGTTGGTGTTTTCATTGTCCTGTACCTACGCCACAGTTCTTTGCGGCGGGGAACATTCCCTCCTGATAAATGATCCCCCCGCGAACTAATGTCATGGTCGGTTTCCACTGGAGATGCTTGCCGATGTAGGGGCTCAGGGGGTGTCTGGTGAAAAGATCGTGGGCCTCGATCTTTCTGGATGGGAGCTCTTCCAAGATTACGAAATCCGCATCATAGCCTGGTGCCAGGCTGCCTTTGTGTTTCAGAGCGAAGAGGTTTGCGCTGTTAAATGCTGTGAGGGCGTGGATTTGCGGCCAGGAGATTCCGCGCCTGCGGGCGGCTTGCAGGAATAACAACATGCCGTGTTGAGCGCCGCTGATGCCTCCCCAGAGTTTGAGGAAATCGGGACCGGATTTCATTGCTGGCGGGGCGGGGGAGTGGTCGGAGCCGATGGTGTGAATGAGGCCGGACTCCACCGCGGTCCAGAGTTGGCGGCGGGTCGATTCGGGACGCAGGGGAGGAGCGCATTTGGCACGTCCGCCGAGTGTGGCCATGGCGGTTTCATTCAGGAGAAGGTAATGCGGGCAGGTTTCGCAGGTGACACGGAGCCCGTGTTTTCGGGCCTTGGCGACCATGCGCAGGACTTCAGGCGAAGAGACATGCACGATGTGCAGTGTCACGCCGGTGTCCTCTGCGATGTGAAGTAATTGGGTGACGGCAGCTAATTCGACGGCTTCGGGACGCGAGCGGGCGAAGGTTTGCCAATCACCGGGGCCGCAAACTTGATGCGCCGCAAGCGTCTCGGGATCTTCGGCGTGGACAGCCAGAGGGAGTCCGAGCTTCCGGCAGGCTTTCGCACCGCGCTGAAGTGTGCGTCGGTCGGATGCCGGGAACTCCGCGAGGCCGCTGTCACACATGAATGCTTTGAGCCCAATTACCCCGGCCCTCGCGAGTGCAGGGATTTCGCTGACATTGTCGGGAACGAGTCCGCCCCACAGTCGAAAATCAATGTGGGATTTTTTTTCTGCGACAGCACGTTTAGCGACTACGGCTTCGGCGGTGATGCATGGCGGTGAGCTGTTCAGCGGCATGTCGAAAAAAGTGGTCACTCCGCCGGCGGCAAGTGCTTTGGTGCCGGTGCTGAGACCTTCCCAATTGGTGCGACCAGGTTCGTTCAGATGCACATGGGCATCGATGAAGCCAGGGAGAAGGAGTGCGCCATCCGCATCGATCTCATGCGAGGAATATGCCTTAATTTCCTTGGCAATTTGCGTGACGCGTCCTGCAGTCACAGACATTTGCCACAGGCCGGGGCCTTGCAGCGGCATGCGTGCACGTCGCACAATGAGATCGATCTGCGTGCTCATGCGGATTTTTTTGCGAGCGCAATCACAGCATCTTTGAGCACCGCGATCACGAGTGCCAGGTCGCCCGGCTCAATGGATTCCTCAGGGTGGTGGCTGATTCCACCCGCGCAGCGAACAAAAAGCATTCCGATCGGGGCAACGCGTGAAAGCACCACGGCATCATGCCCGGCGCCGCCGCGCAAAGTGAGTGCACGGCCAAGGCGCTGGCTCACACAGGCGCTCAAAGTCTCGCACAATACGCTGTCGCATTGCACCGCTTTGGATTCCTGAATCACTTCCCAGATGAGTTGCAGGTGACGCCGGTCAGCGATCTCGCGAGCTGAGCCGGAAAGCTCAAGCAAGGTTTTTGCGCGGATCGCATCGTCCAAATGCCGGACATCAAGACTGAGGATGGAGCGTCCCGGGATGACATTGGATGCGCTGCCAGGCACTTCGATGCAGCCCACTGTGGCGACGAGTCCGGGTTCGTTCAGCGCGGCGCGTTCTGTAGCGAGGATAAACTCTGCGGCACCTGCGAGTGCATCCTGCCGCATGTCCATCGGGCAGGTGCCGGCGTGGGCTGCTCGGCCCTCGAAGGTAAGTGCGATGCGGCATTGTCCGGCGATTCCCGCGACCACACCGACGGCCAATCCTTCCTGCTCCAGCACCGGGCCTTGCTCAATGTGTGCTTCGAGATAGGCAATGACTTTGCCGGGTTTGTAGCGTGGCGCAGGGCGATGCCAATGCTTCTCCACAAGCTCCGAGAGTCGGACTCCCTGCCGGTCGGCGCGGGTTAGATCGTCGTCGTCGATAGCGCCCACTGCGGCGCGGCTGCCAAGGTAGGTGGTGTGAAAGCGCACGCCTTCTTCATCGGAAAATGCTGCGACCTCAAAAACAAATGGAAGCTTTTGGAAATCATCGGGGCTGAAATGTTCTGCGTTTGCGAGTGCGGCGATCACTCCCATGGCTCCGTCAAATTTCCCCGCGTTCCGCACGGTGTCGAGGTGGGAGCCGACCACCAGCAGCGGGCGGGGATCGTCAGCCGGAGCACTGCGTCCAAAAACATTCCCCCAGCCATCGCGATCCACGATGAGCCCGGCCTCGCGCATCCAGCCAGCCAATGTCTCCGTTGCCAGCGCCATGGCAGGACCCATGAATTCGCGGGTCAGTGCACCTTCCTCATCGCTGATCGCGCTCAGCAATTGCAGGCGTTCGAAAGCGCGCTCGGCGATCACGTCCATCAACTTCCCCGGTAGGTGCTATAGGCCCATGGCGAAACCAGCAACGGCACATGGTAGCCAACATCCCCTTCCGCCACGCCAAAGCGGATGACGACATCCTCCAGAAATGGTGGCACTGCAAGCGGAGTTCCCTGCTTCTCAAAATATTCAGCTACATAAAATGTCAGCTCATATTGCCCAACGTCCAGCGCTTCGCCGCTGAGCAGTGGCTGGCTCGTGCGTCCATCCGCGTTGGTGCTGCCTTGCCAGCGCGGAGTGCGATCAGGCCCGGAAATTTGGCACAGCTCGATGCGCATCCCGCTGGCCGGAGTACCCCTGACAGTGTCCAGAACATGCGTGGATAATTTTCTCATGATGGAATTAGGATATCATTCAACCGAAGCTCGGCAATTTTTTGAATCTGCGCCCATGCTTCTGCGATTTCCGTTTCCCGTTCGCGCTCCAGGCGCAGGCGGAACTGATCAAGAATGGATTCCTTCGTGTTCATGCGGGCGCAGATAATAAAAGGGAAGCCGAATTTTGCGTTGTAGCTTTGATTCAATGCCACGAATTGATCTTCCTCATCCGGGGCCATGCCGAAGAGTCCGGTCTGGTTTTGTTCCTGCTTCGATTCGTCCGTAAGAGCATCGCGTTCGTGAATGCGCGCACCCAGATCGGGATGCGCTTGGATGAGCTCGAGCAATACGTCCGGTCCGCCATTTTCCACTTCCGCAATCATTGCTTGTAGAAGGGTTTCGAGGTTTTCGAAGGGGCGTAGATTGGACATCACCTTTGCGACCCATCCAGATTTTTCGAAAACGGGGCCAATTGTTGCTTGGAATTCCTCCTCACTGAGTGCATTTAATTGATCCAGGGAAATCTGCTGTGGCATGGACGCATCTTAGCAGCC
>JBGTCP010000483.1:0-7811 GCA_041748815.1 Chthoniobacterales bacterium | reverse complement strand
AACCCAATCTGCCTCAAGTAGGTTTCCGGGTAGTCACCAGGCGCTTTACAGGATGGACAGAGCACGCGCACCAGCCGTTGCGCGATGAACGCACGCACCGAGGACGCCACTAAAAACGGCTCGATGCCCATGTCCACCAGGCGCGTGATGCCGCCAATCGCATCATTGGTGTGCAAGGTGGAAAAAACCAAGTGACCCGTCAACGCAGCGCGGATGGCGATTTCCGCCGTTTCAAAGTCACGCATCTCACCCACCATCACGACATTCGGATCTCCGCGAAGAATGCTTCGAAGCCCATTGGCAAAGGTAAGATTGATCTCCGACTTCACGGCGATCTGAATCACGCCTTCGAGCTTTTGCTCCACGGGATCTTCAATGGTGACGATGCGGCGGTCCTTGGTGTTCAGTGACGAGAGGAACGTGTACAGCGAAGACGACTTACCGCAACCGGTCGGCCCGGTGAGAAGAACAATGCCATTGGGCATGGCTAGAAGGCCGCGCACACGGGCTTCCATCTCGGGTTGAAGCCCGAGTTTTTCAAAATTAAAACGTTGCTGACCGAGCAATCGCAAGCTGATGCTTTCGCCAGTCACGGATGGGATCACCGCCACGCGCACGTCAATGGGATGGCCTTCAAATTCCAGGTTGATGCGGCCATCCTGCGGCAAACGGCGCTCGGCGATGTCCAGGTCAGCCATGATTTTCAGACGCGAGATCACGGAGGATTGCAGCACTTTGATCTGCGCCGGAACGGGCACCTCATGCAGCACACCATCGATGCGGTAACGGATTTGCAAATCGTCTTCGAGCGGCTCGATGTGAATGTCCGTTGCACGTTCCCTTAATGCTTCGCGCACGATCTGGTTCACAAACTTGACGACTGATGCCTCCGAGTCGTCCATGTCGAGAATGGTCGTCTCTTGCTTGAGTTCATTGACGATGGCATCGTCGCCACGCGCGGCAAGGAGTTCTTCAAAAGTCTCGGCGCCAATGCCGTAGCCCTGTCGGAGCATCTCGAGGATCTGGCGGCGGGTCGCCATTCCCCAGTTGATGCGGGCTTTCACTTTTTGCCGTGCAACCTGACGACCCAGCGGATCAAACGGGTCATAGCACAAAACACGAATCTTTCCCTCTTCGTCGGTGGGCTGCGGCAGCAGGTGATGGCGGAGTGCCACACGCACGGGAAAAAGCTCACGGAGTGGCGCCGGGATGGGCTGGATGGCCTCCCCCAGCCAGGGAATCCTCAACCGTTCAGCCACCTTTTGCAGGAATGCGGTCTCGCTCACAAGATTAGCATCCAGCGCGGCGCTGATCAATGGCTGACGGCTCTCGCGGGCATCGTTCACCACTTCGGTCAGCGCTGTGACATCAGTGCATCCGGCCTCACGTGCGCAATCGATCAACAGATCGGAAAGCGAGGGCTGCTTGCGGATTGCGGGCGGAGCTTCAGCGGAAATGGACATTGCAAGGAATGAGATAACACGGGCACAACCATTTGGCCAGCTCTGGAAAATACACCGCCATCCCGGATGAGTTCCATTTTTCTAATCCATAGCGATTCGAAATTGCGTTGGCAACGATTGCCCGGTCAGGCACTATTTCACATTATGGAAATCCTGGTGATCGTCGTTGTCCTCCTGATTCTTCTCTACATTTTCCGGGGGCAGTTTGTAAACACAGCCGGGCGGGGGATCGCCCGCGCCATCTATCGCATCCAGGCCCATGGCATCGAAAAACTCCCCGAGGGCGGATTCCTCCTGCTTCCCAATCATGTGAGCTACGTGGATGCAGTCGTCCTGCAACTTGCGATCCCGCGGCCGGTGCGCTTTCTCATCGTCGACAGCATCTACAACAACAAAGTGCTCAATCCGATTTTCAAAACCATGGGTGCGTTCCCGATTTCTGCCAGCCGGGCAAAAGATGCCATCAGCAAAGCCGCTGAGCTTGCCGCCTCGGGCGAAATTGTCTGCATCTTCCCGGAGGGTGAACTCACGCGGACGGGATCCTTGCTTAAGTTAAAAAAGGGCTTTGAGTTGATTGCCCGCAAAGCCGGAGTGCCCGTCGTCCCCGTTTGGCTGGACGATCTTTGGGGGTCGGTTTTTTCCTACGAGGGCGGGAAGTATTTTACCAAATGGCCCAAGCGGCTCCCGTATCCGGTGACCATCGCCTTCGGTGATGCGATCTCCCCGGAGCAAGCGGATGTGGCACTGGTGCGCGAACGCCTCCTTGAGCTTGGCGAAGCGTGCTACCGCGAGCGCCCGATGATGCAGACACACCTCGCCGAGGCATGCATTCGGGGATGCAAACATTACCAATTCCGCAAAACACTCATTGATGGGATGGATGATTCCACGCTGGGCGCCGGCATGATATTGGCAGTGAGCATCACCCTGGCGAAACATCTTCGGGAATTATGCCCTAATGAAAAGCGCATCGCAATCGTGTTGCCGCCCGGCAAAGGCGGAGTGATTGCAAACTTCGCGGTCCTTCTTGCGGGCAAAGTGCCTGTCAATTTCAACTTCACGGCGGGCAGCGCATCGATCAAAGCGGCCACCGCAAAAGGCGATGTAACTTACGCCATCACCGCTAAGAAAATGGAAGCACGGCTGGAGGGATTCCCATGGCCCGAGCACATCATTTATCTGGAAAAGACGCTCCCTCCGCTCAAAAAGAAAATCCTTCTCTGGAGACTTGCCGTGCTCTTGCTGCCGGCAAAAACGCTCGCGTCGATGAATCACTTGCCCGACAAAGGCGGCGATGCCGAAGCGGTGCTCCTCTTCACGAGCGGCAGCTCCGGCGAGCCGAAGGGCGTGGTGCTAAGCCACCGCAATATCCTAGGCAACGTTTCGCAATTCGGCTCCATGCTCAACCTGGGCGCGGGCGACGCCATGCTGGCATGCCTCCCGTTTTTTCACAGTTTCGGATGCACAGTGACGCTATGGTATCCACTCATTGAAGGCGTGCGCATCGTCACCTTTGCCAACCCTCTGGACGCTGCCAAAAACATCAGCCTCATCGAAAAATACAATGTCACCATGTTACTGGCGACACCTACTTTCCTGCGTGGATATCTCCGGAAGGCCGAGGCCAATCAACTCGCCTCACTGCGCCTCGTCGTCGCCGGTGCTGAAAAGCTCCCCGCGGAACTCGCTGAGAAATTCCAGGAAAAATTTGGCCAGAAAATCCTCGAAGGCTACGGCCTCACCGAAACGTCGCCGGTCGTGAGCGTGAATCTGCCCGACCCGCCCATCGCAAAGCCCGGCTTAAGCGTGCAACCCGCCAACCGCCTTGGCTCAGTCGGCAAACTGGCGCCGGGCATCGCTGCACAAATCCGCTCAGCCGAAACCGGCGAAGTGCTTTCGCTCCACGAAAGCGGCATGCTCTGGCTGCGCGGAGTCAATATTTTTGAGGGTTACCTCGGCGAACCTGGCAAGACTGCGGAGGTGATCGAAGACGGCTGGTTCCGCACGGGCGACCTTGCGCGTTTTGATGAGGATGGATTCCTTTTCATCGAAGGCAGGCTTTCGCGTTTTTCGAAAATCGGCGGTGAGATGATCCCACACGAAACCATTGAAGCCAAAATTGCCGAAGCTCTGAATCTTGCCATCGACGATGACCGGGCAATCGCGATTACTGGCATTCCTGACCCTGCCAAAGGGGAGGCGTTGGTGCTGCTTACTACCATGGACATTGACCCCACTGATCTGCGCACCAAACTCGCAGCACTTGGCCTCTCCAACCTCTTCATTCCCCGCATCATTCACAAGATCGATGCCATCCCGCTACTCGGCAGCGGCAAATTGGATCTCAAAGAGTGCCGCGATCTCGCCATAAAAATGACCGCATCGGACTGACCGACGCCTGCGGTCTCCGCTGCCGCAGCATTGGCAGCGAGCCGACAGGGCGTGTAGAGGTTAGCTGCCATCCTCTCCGATGGATTCCGTGGGGCAGGATTCTGCCGCTTCCAATGCCAGCGCGATCTCCTCTGGCGACGACGGTTGACGATGAACATAGGAGTATCCGTTACCCGCGTCATCGCGGGTGAAGATCGTTGGTGCGGCACTTCGGCAGAGATCGCAATCGATGCAGGTGTCATCGACATAGAAGCTTCCTTGGATATTGAGAATATGTTTTTCGCTCGGGTCAGGCATGAGCAAAGGATGCCCTTTATGCCTTTTTAAATCCAATGCATAAAGGCTATACATTGATGCGGTTTTCGCATAGATGTGGCAGGATGGATCGGGCTCCTGTATTTCTTCGCAAAAGGCCGTTCGATTTGTTCGAGCTGCATTTGGTTCATTTGGTGGCAGAACGCGGAGGTTTTTCCCATGCCGCCAGGGTGCTGGGCATGAACCAAAGCGGGATCAGCCGTGCTATACAAAACATTGAGGCAAGGTTGGAAACAGAGCTATTTTCCCGGAGCACACGCAGGGTTGATTTAACGGAGGCCGGCCGCACTTTTGTCAAAGCCTCACATCGAATTCTGGGAGAGGTCGATGGATTGCTGGATGCTTTGGCCGAGAGTTCCGGTGTGAGTTCGGAAATCTGTGTGGGATTATCACACTCGATTTGCCCGGTCTACGTGCCGGGTTTTTTAAATGCATACCGACGAGCGAACCCTAACACCCGTCTCGTGGTTCGAACATGCACGGAGACCGATCTTGTTTCGGGATTGGAAAGCCATCGTTTGGATGTGGCTTTGTTGCCAATGGCCGGAAAGGCTCCGCGCGGCTTGCGCATTGCTCATGCGTTTGAGGACCGGTTTCAATTGATCTGCCCGTTGCGTAACTCCGATATCACCTCCCCCGACGGCCGTGCGAAACCGGCATCCTTGCGCCGTTGGGCGGCCACCGTTCCATGGATTCTCCCCGCATCGGATTCTGTCAGCCGGCAATGGGTCGGGGACTACTTCAGAAGCAGGAAATGGTCGACACAGGTGGCCATGGAGGTTGGCAATTTCGACCTTTGCATTCAACTGGTGGCGCAGGGATTGGGAGTTGCGGTGGTGCCAATCCGATCGATGGCCGGTCATCCTGCCCGCAGACGTGTGACACGCCTTAAGCTAACGCCACCCTTATCGCGCACCTTGGTGGCAGTCGTTCGCACCGCACGAAAACTGCCCCCGCATATTGAAAACTTTGTGAACAGTATTTTGTTTTAACACATGGGCACCGGACAATCCGTCCGACAACCTGACATTCTCACATTCTTAAGAATGTGAGAATGTCGACGGGCCATGTACAAACAAGTGCCCCGATGGAGTGGAGTCGGAACTCCAGCCATCGGGGCACAGGGTTGGTTAAGGTGAGTTGGTTTTAAGCGGAATGCTCGGATGTGGTGGTGACGTCCGAGGCGTCGAGTTCCTCGTAGACGTTTTTCACTTTTTTCTCCTCGTCACCGTCTTTGATATGGGTGGCGATGAGATAATGGCCTTCGTCGAGGCGTTCTTTGTAAACCTTGGCTTCCACTTCAGGAATGCCCAGGCCGATGAGGCCGCCAATCAGGCCGCCACTGACTCCGCCAGCAGCGATACCGCTGAGCGTTGCCAATAATGGTCCTGCTGCGATGAACGGTCCAACGCCAGGAATAGCGAGGGCTCCGACTCCGACCAAGAGTCCAAGGACACCGCCAGTGGTGGCACCGGCGACGGCTCCTGTGGTGGCCCCTTCAGGAGCTTTGCTTGTTTTGACATGTCCGATGTCATGGCTTGCGCCAGACTCGGTCACCATGACTGAGATGTTTTCAATCAGGACTCCATGAGCTTGGAGGCGGAGAACGATTGCTTCGGCTTGTGCTTCGTCTTTTGCGGTGCAGATAATGCTTTTTGACATAATATTTTTAAGTTTAGGTTAGGGTTGGCTGGGAGGATTAGTCCTCCGATTTTACTTCGAGATGGTTGTGGATATTTTCAGCGCCTGCGGTTCGGGCCAAAGCTTCGATTTTCGCTTTTTCTTCAGCGTTTTTAACCTCGCCATGAAGATGAACGTCGCCGCCTTCAACGGTGATGATCTGAGCATTCTTGGCGCTCATAGAGAGATCATCCTCATCCATCACAGCGCGACGGATTGCGGTAGTGCGTTCGACTGAAGCTTCAGAGTCATCTTGATCCATCACTGTGACAGCGACGTCAGTGGAATCTTTGGTGCTGCGCGTTGTGGAATCACCAGACTCTGAAGATTCGCGGACTTCGATAGTGCCTTCAGCTTTATCGTTATCGTTTTTGTCTTTGTTATCGTCTTCAGCAAAAACGGCGGGAGTAGTTGCCAGTGCCAGAGCGGCGAACCAGCTGGTTGAGGATCGGAATATTTTCATGATATGGATTGGGTTGTTCGGTTTGTAGACAGTGAAAATCACTGCCGATCTAACAAAGAGCACAACCTATGCCGCTCATGCCTCTACAAACATAAATTCCTGATTCCGAGCTATTTACACAAAACTTAACAGACATCAGAATAATCGTGAGACGCTCAATCTCTTGCACACTGCAAGACAATCCATGCAGTCTGCCGGAGTCTCGTGAACGAAATCAGAAGAAGCTAGCGAGCACCGCGTAACCGCTGGTCTGCGAGTTAAGACTTTGCCTTAAGTAGGTCGCGTATCTCCGCCAGCAGGATTTCCTGGGGTGGTGGTTCTGCAGGCGGTGGCTCTGGAGCAGGAGGAGTTTCCCGGCGGAGCTTGTTCATTGCCCGCACCAGCAAAAAAATCGCCCATGCGAGAATCAGGAAACTAATGATCGAAGTAATAAAGAGGCCATAATTCAAGGTCACTGCCCCAGCTTCCTGCGCAGCAGCAAGAGAAGCGTAGGGACCGGGGACCTCCTCCCCCTCACTCAGAACGACGAAGAGATCTTGGAAATCCATATCGCCGGCGATCCAACCGATAGGAGGCATGAGGATGTCGTTGACCAGAGATCGCACAACGGTGCCGAAAGCCCCGCCAATCATGATTCCGACGGCCATGTCGACCACATTTCCCTTAACCGCAAATTCCTGAAAGTCCTTCACCAATTTGAGAGCCATATGAATTCTTTACGACTGCAGACCGCCGGTTGTCAAACGTAAGCGTCTACCGGCGACACTTCGGATAAATGCCAAGGGCCATCGCGCGAGCGGGGCAGGCGGAATTTGCTCTGACGGGAAACCTGCCGTAGGTGTGATTAATTATGACCCGCCTCTTTGCCGCAATGCTTCTTATCGCCGCCGCTACCTGCCTCAGCGGCTGTCATTCCCTGTCCGAAGGTAAGTCGGATTTCACCGTGCGTAAGGATGTCGTTTTCACCCCTTCGAGCTGGCCGAGCCCGCTCGTTGCGGATTTTTACCAACCGCAATCTTCCTCGCCCACGCCTGCCGTGCTCCTCATCCACGGAGGTAGTTGGAGCGGCAAGGAGCGCCGCTCTGACATGGCCGGCATTGCCAAGGATCTCGCGCGGCGCGGCTACTTCGTGATGAACACGACCTACCGCCTCACTCCGGAATGGAAATTCCCGGCGCAGAAAATCGACATCGACGAGGCGTTGCGGCATCTGCGAAAAAATGCCACTGCACTGAATATCGATTCGCAGCGCATCGCCACCTTTGGCTACTCTGCCGGCGGCCACCTTGCCGCGCTCGCGGGGCTGGATCCGCGCAACGACATCAGTGCCATCATCGCTGGTGGCGCCCCCGCCGATCTCGCCTTCTGGCCCGACGGAAAACTCACCGGGCTCCTGCTTGGCGGCCCCTTAAAAGGAAACGAAGCCGCCTACCGCGAGGCCTCGCCCGTTGAGCATGTCACACGCAATAGCCCGCCCGTGTTCATCTACCACGGCACCA
>JBGTCP010000482.1:0-12269 GCA_041748815.1 Chthoniobacterales bacterium | reverse complement strand
CAACGTGCAGCACGGCTTCAGCGCGGGTCAGCCCGAGTCCGCGGGCGGCGGCCCGTTGAGCGGCGGGTACCGAGCGCAGAGCGTCGTCACACAAGGTGGTGATGGTGGGCAGGATCATCACCGCCAGCAGCAACCCGGCGGTGAGCAGAGAATCGCCACTGATCGGATCAAAAGGTGTGAGACCGTTATAGACCCATTCGCGCAGAAAGAGCACGCCGATCAGGCCGTAAACCACCGAGGGCACTCCGGCCAGCATTTCAATGCCGCTTTTCACAGCCAGGCGCAGGCCCGGTGGCAGATATTCGGCAGAAAGGATGGAAGCGCCGACAGCCACCGGCACGGCGAGGGCAAGTGCGATCAACGAAACCACGGCAGTTCCATAGATCATGGGCAGCGCTCCGAAGACCTTCTCTGGATAGTACCACTCCGCGCCGCTGATGAAGGAGGCGCCTTGGTGGCCGAACACGGGCAGACTTTGCCAAAGGAGCATCAGCAATGCGGCAAGCAGCGTGGCGAGGGTGATGCTGATGCCAAAGACGCAGGACCAAAGGATCCATCGCGGGCGGAAGGATTTGGCACACGGGGTCATGGCTTTATTCCAAATCCTCCAATCGCAAGTAGCCGTGCCTGGCAACAAGTTCCTGGCCGGGAGGGGAGAGAAGGTAATCGACCAACACCTTCGCGGCCCCGGCGGGTTCGCCGTTGGTGATGACAAAAAGCGGACGCGACAAAGGATAGGTGCCGCTGGCGATGTTGGGGGTGGTTGCCTCGATCACGCTGCCGTCTTTATCGTTGATCCCGAGAGTGAATATGCGTTGATTGTCGGCCCACGGAGTGGAGACGAATGAAATAGCACCACGCGTGCCGGCCACTTTGGAGCGGACTTCCTCGTTAGCTCCGACCTCGGGGTGGCTGGCCCTCGGAGCGGATTCGGATTTGCCGTAGAGCCACTTGGCAAGAATTTCCCACGTGCCGCGTCCCGGCTCTTTGTTGAAGAAGACGATGCGACGATCAATTCCTCCCAATTCCTGCCAGTTCGTGATTTTGCCTTCGTAAATTCCGCGGAGCTGATCGGCGGTGAGATTTTTTACGCCGCCATCCCGGACATCTTTGGAGACCACGATGCTGATGGCATCGTGCCCGATGGCGACTGGGTGGAAGTGGACGGAGGGAAACTTTTCCCGGTCGGAGTCGTTCAGGCCACGCGAAGACATACCGACATCAGCGCGTCCGTCGCCGACCGCATTAATGCCCCCGGTGCTGCCTCCGGCAGTGTCGATGGTAATGGTGAAGTCATTCTCTGCCCGCAGCACTTCGGCAGCTTCGGAGACGACAGGATTGACGGTGGTGGAGCCGCTGACGCGCAGAGACGACGCATGCGCGTCATGTTGCACCAGGGTTGACACGGCGAGCGCAAGGCAGAGGAGTACGGAATGTGTTGTCGGGTATGGCATTCTATGAGTATCGGAGCCGGGCGATAAAGTTTGCCTGCCGTGCGGCGATAATTTCAGACTCAATGCGGGGATTCATCTTCAAGCCGCACTTGAGATCCCGCCACAGTCCAGGTGTTTGTTGTTTTTCTCCATGCCAGCCGGACAATAGTTTTCAGGATGATGATGCCGGCGTTAAAAGATCCGCGTAGGTTACTGGAGATTTTGGATTGTCCAGCGGGGCGGGGATAAGTGTGGACGGGGATCTCGGCGATGCGCAGTCCTTCCTCGACGGCACGCACCTGCATTTCCACGGTCCATCCGAAGCCACGGTCGCACATGTCTAATTGGCGGAAAGCACCAGCGCGGATGGCGCGTTGCGGGCCGAGGTCGGCGAAGCGGCGGCCCCACAGAACGCGGATCAGGAATGGAGCCAGCCAGTTGCCGAAACGCTGTGGCGGGGTCATGTGGTGGCGGTCTTTCAAGTGGGTGCGGCAGCCGAGAATGAGGTCGTAATCCTCGGAGAGTTCGGCGAAACGGTCGTAGGCGGCGAAGTCATCGCTGGCATCGGCATTGCAATAAAGCAGCCAGTCGATGCCGTCGGGCAGGCTTTGCGAGCCGATCCAGCAAGCCAGGCCGTAGCCACGTTGCCCGGTGTGGATGACTTCGGCTCCGGCTGCGCGGGCGGTTTCCGCTGTGCGGTCGGTGCTGCCATTATCGACGACGCGGATGTGACAAAAACGGCGTTGTCGCAGACGTTGGACGACATCGCCAACGCATTCCTCTTCGTTGTACGCGGGAATGATGACAAGAGCCCGTGCGGCAAATACAGGAAACTTCTCACACGGAGTTACGGAGGTCGGAGAGTTCAGACTTGGAGCTACTGTTAAATTGCTTGCACTCATTCCTCGTGATCTCTGTGGCTGTGTGTAAGTTTGATTTCCATCAGCAGCAGCTTCCCCCGTCGCGGCACTGGCTGTTGGCCGCAGTGGTGGCGTTGTATTCCATTCCTTTGGTTTCACGGGGATGGCGGCGGGAGTTATCTGCACAGTTAAAGGGTTTGGCTTCACCAGCGGGCACCGGCTGAATCGGATCGATGAAGTCAAAAAATCCGGCGTAGGGCGATTCTCTGTAGAGGTTGTAGGTTTTGTCGCAGACCGCGTAGCGGACTCCACGGCTCAATCGGTGGCCATCGTCGTCGAGCACCTCCTTGAACGGGCCGCGGTATATGACGGCTTGGTTGCGCTCGACGCACCGGCCTTGTTTCCCTTTAAAGGCCTGGACGGTCATGGAGCGGAATTCAATGCCTTCGACGGTTTGCCATGGTTCGATATCGAACTTGAGCACTTCGATGCCGTAGAATCCGGCCTCCTCGAAAGCCTTGAGGAAATCCTCCTCGGTTAATGCACCGGAAATGCAGCCGCTCCAGAGATCGGGATCGTTCTGCAAATATTCCGGCACGGGTTCGTCGGCCACGATGTCGGAAATGACGGCGCGTCCGCCCAGCTTGAGCACGCGGAAGATTTCCCGGAACATCTGCGCTTTGGCGTCGGGTTCAACCAGGTTGAGCACGCAATTGGAAACGACGACATCCACTGAGTCAGAGGCGACCAGCGGGTGTTTGACGCGGAGATCCGCAGCAAGCTCATCGGCGGCAAGGAAACTCGTGGCGTCGGAAATCGGACGCTTTTTCAGCTCGGCGTCGAGCACTTCGAGATCGAGGGCCAAGTCCTGAATGCGTCCTTTGCGGAATTCGATATTCGCGTGGCCGATATTTTTGGCGACGACGGGTGCATTGCGGCGGGCGACCTCAAGCATGTCGTCGGTCATGTCCACCCCGATGACTTTGCCTTCGGGGCCGACGACCTGCGAAGCGATGAAGCAGATTTTCCCTGTGCCGGAGCCGAGGTCGAGCACGGTCTCGCCGGGAAGGACGTGCTTTGAGGGATCTCCGCAGCCATAGTCACGTTCGATGACTTCGGCAGGAATGGCCTTGAGGTATTGCGGGTTGTAATCCACCGGGCAGCACAGGGCGGGTTCCTGGGCCTTGGATGCGGCGGCGTAACGTTCTTTGACGGCGTTTTCAGTTTTCATAAAAGATTCTTCGAATAGGAGGTTTGGGAACTGTCGATTATTCCACGGCTGCTGCGTTTATCGCGCACTCCGATGATAATGATGCCTTTGTTGGACGCCGCAGCCCGAAGGTAAGGGGTTGGTGTGCGGTCTTGCATTGGCTTGGCTCCGAACGTCATTCCATTCAGCGTGCAGCGGATGAAGGGGCTTGCTGGACAGGGCTTTCGGCAAAGGCTTTGATGGTGTCCCACGCAAGATGGTCGCCCTCGTCCCTCCCATAATGCGCTGTTTGAATGATTCCGTTTTCATCCACCAAAAAATCCGCCGGCATGGAGGTGAGGCTACCATCCATGGATGTCGGCCAATAACCGTGGGAAATCATGGCCCGCATCAGGGTCGGCATCCGGAAGATCATGCCTTTCATCATGCCCAAGAAGGACTGCTCAATCCGGTAGCGCTGGTAGGCGCTGCGTCCGGGATCGGCGAGAACCGGGAATGGGGCTTGGTGCCCTGAGGCATGTCGGCGCAGGCTTTCCAGCGGGGAATCGAAAATGGCGACGATACCCAGTCTGCCTTCCAACTCCGGGAACCTGCGAATGACTTCACGCATGCGCAGGTTGCAGAACGGGCAGGAGGCAAAGCGGTAGAAACTGATCAGATATCGTCCGCCGCGCAGCGAGGAAGAGTCAAATAAATGACCATCCATTCCCTGGAGTTGGAAATCTGGTGCGGTGGCACCGGGGCGGAGGCGTGAAGGATGGTCTTGTTTCATGGAATGGTTGGTAGCCAGATGCTGAAAATGGAACCTTGTCCGGGCTGGGATTGGATGCAGATTTTACCGTTGAGTCGGGTGATGACACTGTAAGCGGTGGCCAAGCCAAGCCCGCTCCCCCTGCTCTCTCCCTTTGTGGTAAAAAAGGGTTCAAACACTTTGGCCAGTGTGGTCTCATCCATTCCATGCCCGTTGTCTTCAATCTGTAACACCCACCAGGGAGGTCCCGAATCAGAGGGCATGAGCGCGGACCGGATGCTGATGCGCGGATGCAGACAAGCCTCCGTGGCGTCCTTGGCATTAATTAAAACATTAAGGACGGCTTGTTCGAGTTGTTCACGGTCCGCCAATGCAAACGCCTCCGGGGATGGCTCCACATTGACCTCGACGAGTCTGCTCAAAAACAGACTGCAAACCGCCTGAATCTGGCGGGTGAATGCGGCGAGATCTATTCTCCTGGTTTGCATTTGGTGATGGCGGCCGAACGAGCGAAGACGTTTGATGAGGTTTGCAGCTCCCTGCACACTTTGAGCGGCAGTAGTGAGTGTTTCTCTGCCAGCGGGGGATAACGTTTCGTTTTCTAAAAGCTCGCAGCCGACGGCAAATACACCGAGGTAATTATTGAAATCGTGAGCGATGCTGGCGGAAGCTTGGGCAATCAGTTCGAAGCGTTGCATTTCCTGCAAAGCACTCTCACAACGGACCAGTGCAGTTGCATCCGTGCCGAAGCAGGCCACTTGGCCGGGCAGCCGGGAGGGAGTGAATACCCAGGCGAGAATGCGCGGGCCTGGGAGGCGGTGCTCTGCACGCTGGTTACGTTGTTCACGGCTCACAGTGAGGCAGAGATTTTCGCGGTCGGCTGGAAGCAGGTATTCCGGACCTCCAAGTTCGCACATTCGGGTAAGCTCTTGTGCGGCAGCGTTGGCAAACTCACAACGACCACTGCCGGATAGAAGCAGCACGGGGTGCGGATTGATTTCGGGAAGAAGACATGCCGCAAAATCCATTGCGGAACCACTGCCCCGCTCAGAGCCGTTTCTCTTCGATATCATAAACGTCGAACCACACATAAATCGGGCGGCCTTTCGGGATAAATTCGGCGATGTAGCCCTCCAGAAACATTTGGAGTTCGGTAGGCATATCAACAGGGCGGGTGTAGCGGAGTTTGTTATTCCACTGCACAATCTCTGCCTGTTCTTTGACTTTCGAGTGAGTGGTGATCCATTCGGCCACCGCCGCATCGTCGGCCCCGGTCTCAACGAATTTTTTGAATTCGGTCGAGTCAATGCCGGTGAAGTCAAAGAATTGCTGATCGAGCGGGCAATCAAAGTGGTATTCACCATTGGTCCCGGCGATTACGGCCCGGCATTTATCGAGTGCGCGTCCGGCGATGATGTAGCCGGCGAGTGTTTCACGGGGGCTGCGGGGATAGGATTTTGTGAGGTCGAGGGATTGGATTGGGTTGTTCATACATCAAAACAGAGATTCGGGGTGTGGGATTTATTCCAACAAATATCTCCGGGAATAAAATCGGACTGGGAAAAAAGGGACGGAGAGCAACTCTATAGCAGTTGCCGCTCCGCCCCTCTGTTCAATGCTTTATCGGGAATTAAAAGGCAAACCGGACACCTGCCCGGAACAGCCCGTAGTTCTCCGAATCTTCGACCCAGACATGACGGCCTTCGCCAAAGATACCCACGGTATCTGTCACGCGATATTCGAGGCCGCCTCCGACATGCACCTGACCCTCTGAATTGTCGCTGTCAATGAGCGCACCGCCACCGGCTACGATGTATGGAGCCAACCTGTATTCATCAAGAGGCAGACGCAGGATGAGGTTGCCATTGACGCCTCCGATGGTGTCCGACGAGCTTCTGTGTCGGTCATCAAACGAAGTTGCCCCATCCACGAGGAATCCCTCCACGCCAATACCGATGTAACGGGTGACGAAGTAGGTGATCCCGAGCGAGCCACCCCAGGCATCATCCAACGGGCCGGAGCTGGCTGTGGTGTAAACCCCGGAGATATCAAAGTTGAACTCTCCTGCTCTGAAGAGCGAGGCGGGCTCGTGATAATCAATGAGGGAATCACTCAATTGCGTGCCGGCCACGGCAACGCCATTCATCAGGATGGCAGCGGTCGCTGCCGCTGCGAGATACGTTAGTTTTTTCATAGTTTACTGCTTTCTATTGTTTTGTTTGTTCTGCATCAGCCGGATCTCAAGCGCATCGTATCGAGCGATCAAGAAACCGTGCCTGCCAATAAAAGAGACTTCAGGGGAAAAGTTTATTCCCGGTAATCGTCGTGGAATAAGACGCCCCCCCGGCGACTCTTAGTTGCTATATGTCCAAAGCGTTGGTTAAACATCTGGAGGTGTCCGACTCTGCCCGAAGGGAACGCGTGCCCGGCAGAAAACTTTTACGACGCTGCTTGGCTTCCGCCCAGGAAAAGCCGAACGAAGTGACACAATGCATCAAGAACATCCTCGACCATAACCCGGCGGCCTTCGCCAAGCACAACAAGCGGGGAGCATCGTGACGCTCGCGATTCCATTATCATTGACCTTTCTTGCGGGCCTGGCAATTCCCGCCGGTGCCTGGGCATCCTCCATTCCAGTGATCCGGAACGCATGTCGGGCGCATGATATCGACAGCTTCGTGTCCTATTTCGGCGGCGGGGCTCTGATGGCGGCGATCGCGCTGGTCCTGGTTCCCTATGGAATTGAGCACGTCACGGTGCTGCCTGCTTCGGCAGCATTTCTGCTCGGCGGTCTTCTGTTCTGGCAGATCAATTGGCGGCTGAAACGTTCGGGAAGCACTGCCTCGCAGTTCATGGGTTTACTGTTGGATTTTATTCCGGAGGCCATCCTCCTTGGCACCGCTGCCGCCACCGGCTCTTCCGTCGTCTGGCTGCTGGCCGCGATGATCATACTGCAAAACATGCCTGAAGGCTTCGCCGCCTATCAGGAGATGCACGACCGGAGCGGCTCGAACCGCAAGCTTTGGCTCCTGTTCCTCGCGGCTCCCTTCGCGGGACCTCTTGCCGCCTGGCTAGGCTTTTCCTGGCTGTCGACAAACACAGCGCTGGCCGGTCTGGTGATGCTGTTTTGCAGCGGCGGAATTCTTTACCTCATTTTTGACGACATCGCGCCCCGCGCCCACCTGAAGAACCACGAATTTCCCGCCATCGGGGCCGTTTCCGGGTTCATGCTCGGGTTGGTCGGGGTCATGCTTATTCATTGACCAGCGATGATGGCACAGCAGAAAGCCGGAATAAAATTCCTGGAAGCTCCTCATATAGATATGAAAAATACAGCCCCCGTTTTTTTAGCTATCGCAACGGTTCTTTTCTCCGGCTGCGCATCGAAGCAACTTCGAAGTGACGCTGCAACCGCTGCCGCAACCGGAGCACCAGTGCCACTCGAATCCAAAATCGAAAAAGGCAGCGCTCTCACTCAGGATGAAATCATCGCTCTCTCAAAAAGTGGAGTGTCCGACGATGTGATTCTCCGCAACTTTGAGGCAAGCTGGGCCGTGTATGATCTGAAGGCCGGGGATGTCGCCCGGCTCAAGTCGGCAGGCGTAAGCACACTGGTGATCGATGCCATGCTCGCTTCGCACAAGTCTTACGGTGCTAGGAGCTACCGGGGTGGAGGGCATTACTACAGTCCGGGCCATTACGGCCACTACTATCCCCGCCATACTTTCCGGGGTTTCCGCGGGCTTCGAGGTCACCGGGGCCATCGCGGGCATCACTCCTATTTTCGTTATTAATCCACACCTGCTTACCTCTCCTACAATGCTACGCACCTCATTCATTGCTGCCTTGTCCCTGCTCATGTTGAGTTCCTGTATGTTGCTTGGCTTTGACCGGGTAAAGGAATCTGATGGTCGATTATGGCTTTATGGTGGCGATGAGGACGGCCAGGCCTTCGACGTCACGGAGTTCCGGCTCGATCCCGGAAAGCTGAATTTCGGCCTGGGTCGTGAGGCATTTCATGCACTCGTCAAGCCGGAGTTTGGGCATCCGGGAGAAAGTGGTGTGTCAGTTCATGACGGCACCCGCATACTTGCCGTGGTGATTAACGGCGAAGCCAAGGCATACCCGATTGATCTGCTTCGCGGCCACGAGGTCGTCAATGACACGGTGGGCGGGCGTCCCATTTTTGCTGCCTATTGCATTCTTGCCGACCTATCGGCGGTCTACGACCGCGAGATGGCGGGTCATGTTTATACATTCGGCGTGAGCGGCTACACCTATGCCGATGAAAGCATCTGGGACGGCCTCAATACCTTTGTGCTCTGGGACCGCGATACCGAGAGCCTCTGGTTGCCGACCATTGGCAAGGGCGTCTCCGGTCCCATGATCGATGTGCCGATGCGTCTCACGCCGCAAGAGTATTGGACCGACACCACCTGGGGTAATTTTCGCCGTCAGTTTCCCGATGCGGTGGTGCTGAAGTCCGGCCAGCGCTTGCAAGCAACTCCGGAAATTCCCCGCCACACCGGGCCATTTCCAGAGAAAGCAGCCGTTGATGCCGGGCAATCCATTGCACTCCGTGCGAAAAAGTGATAGTGCATTGTGCACCAGGCGCAGTATCGCACACTGTCCATCCTGAACGCATTTCGACCCGATTATGAAAGCCTCCGACCTTTTTGTCCGTTGCCTCGAAAACGAGGGCGTTGAAACCATCTTCGGCGTGCCCGGCGAGGAAAATCTCGATTTCCTGGAATCGTTGCGCACCTCAAAGATCCGCCTCATCCTCACCCGCCATGAGCAGGCAGCAGGCTTCATGGCAGCGACCTGCGGACGGCTCACCGGCCGTGCCGGCGTCTGCCTCTCAACTCTGGGCCCGGGCGCAACCAATCTTATGACTGCCGCCGCTTACGCGCAGCTCGGTGCTATGCCCATGCTCATGATCACTGGACAAAAACCGATCAAGACCAGCAAACAGGGCCGCTTTCAGATCATCGACGTGGTCGATATGATGAACCCCGTGACCAAGTCGGCCTGTCAGGTTGCTGGAGCTGCAGCGATTCCATCGATCATCCGCAACGCCTTTGCCCGCGCCGAAGAGGAGCGTCCGGGGGCAACTCACATTGAGTTGCCTGAGGATATCGCCCGTGAGCAAACTGAAGCCCAACCCGTCGCCGCCAGCCTTCGCCGCCGACCGGTCGCAGAGGATAAAGCCATCGTTCTCGCCGTCGATCTTCTGCGTAAAAGCCACCGCCCTGTTCTTCTTGTAGGCGCCGGAGCCAACCGCACCCAGACTTGCAAAATGCTTCGTTCCTTCGTTGAAAAACAAGGGATACCCTTCGTCACGACCCAGATGGGGAAGGGTGTGGTCGATGAGACCCATCCGCTCTTTCTTGGCAACGCGGCGATGTCCTCCGACGACTTCCCACACCGTGCTCTTGAGTGCGCTGACCTCATTCTTAATGTGGGCCACGACGTCGTTGAGAAGCCGCCGTTTGTTATGAATACCGGACGCCGCCGCGTCATACATGTCAATTTTGTCCCAGCCGGGATCGACCCTGTTTATTTCCCGCACGCTGAGGTCACCGGCGACATTGCCAACGCCATCTGGCGCATCAACGAGGCCCTCAGACCCGCCGCCCACTGGGACTTCGAGTTTTTCAAAAAGGCCGCAGCCGCCCTCCGCGCCCACACCCTGCGTGGTACCGACGATGACCGTTTTCCGATGCGTCCACAACGCCTCGTGCACCTTGTGCGACAGTCCATGCCGGAAGACGGCATGCTCGCGCTGGATAATGGGATTTATAAAATCTGGTTTGCCCGCAACTATCCAGCCCGCCTGCCCAATACCGTCTTGCTCGACAACGCCCTTGCCAGCATGGGAGCCGGGCTGCCATCGGCCATGGCTGCCAAGCTCGTTCACCCCGACCGCCGGGTGCTCGCAGTCTGCGGAGATGGCGGCTTCATGATGAACTCGCAGGAACTGGAAACTGCCGTCCGCCTCCGGCTCGACCTCGTCGTCCTCATTCTCAACGATGCTTCTTACGGTATGATCCGCTGGAAACAAGCCGACATGGGCTTCGATGACTTCGGACTGCAATTTGGCAACCCCGATTTTGTGAAATATGCCGAAAGCTACGGTGCCCGGGGCCATCGCATCAACTCCGATGCTGATTTCCTGCCAACTTTGGAAAATGCATACGCGACCGGAGGCGTACACCTCATCGATTTGCCGGTTGACTATTCTGATAACGGACGCATCATTTTTGAGGAAATTCCCCGCGAAAGCACCGCCATCCCGTCACCATGCGACTCGTGAGTGTTTTTAGTGAAGATTATGGAATCCGAGGGACTCATGAGTTCCCGCCCTTACTATTGTTATACCACTTGATCCACTTATCCCAAGCCTGCTCGTAGTCTTTCTTGAAATCGATGCGATGGATGTGGACACCCAAAGAGTGAAGGATATCAAGTCGCGCCATATCACGGTTGGTGAGGCCTTTTTCCGGGACAAACTCGTGGAACGTCACATCCCCCAACTTGAATGGTTGCTTATTGCTCGCCGACATCTGCCGGGCGCGATTGCCAATCAGCCACCAGAGATCAATTTCTGTATAATCAAAACCGAACCCGACGATGTCGAGTGAGCCTGTAAAAAATAGACGCCACCAGGAATCAACCTTACCTGACTGCCAATAGTCGACTTGGGATTGGAGAATGTAACCACGATCGTCTTCACTCTCATCCTCCCGCTTGGCTTCACGATCTGAAATAACGGCTTCACGAATCTTTTGGAGATAGCCAGCATAGTGGTCATGCCCTAGGCATATGGTCCATGGGCTTTCCGCCTCTCCGTGAACGTGCCAAATTTGTTTTCCTCCGCACTTGCGATAGCGGTAGAGGCTATACTTTGTTTCCCGCTTGCGGCCATCAGCGGATCCGGGCGAATCTCCCAAAGCAGCTTCCAGAGTGTAGTCGTAGTTGGTGGTGATCAGATGATCCGCATTGAGTTGGACGATTTTCGGGTGAATCTCGCCGGGCTTGATCTCGTTGACTACATCGGCGATCCTTTGTTTGAGTGCTCTCTCTGCTGATCCTTCTTGTTTCTCTCTGCGATGTTTTCGAACGAAAGCCTCGCGAATTTCTTCATAGAACAGAGTGAACGGCTTTTCGTCGATCAACTTGAGCGCCTCCTGCGCACCTGCATCGTTGGCTAAACCCTCCATTAGCGACTTCCATCCGTAGGAGTTGCCGCCAATACGGTTTACGCTGTTTCCGATGAACAATGATCTTGGTGCTTTTCCCATGGCGTGACAGTCGTTTGAGTTCTCACTGAAGATTTTGCACCCGCATCACCTCGTTCCAACGGAGGTCAATGACCTGGGTATGCACTTGACTCAACAACACCTGAATGTTGTGTCTGAAATCGTCACAGCCGCGACACCCCCCCCAAGATGTTGGTGCCAGTTGAGTCAAGTGCATACCCAAGAATAATGATGAAATTTGCAATTTATATGACAGCTTGAGGTTGAATATTTGTAATTTGCAGATTGCGGGGGAGGCGTCAATCAGCAAGAGCAATACTGCAAATGGAAAACTTTTCGGAATATCTCATCCCTCCAGTGCATAAGTACTCTGCCATCTTATTATCCCCGTGGAATCATTCCTGCCTCCACACGCTTTCCGCTGTAGATGTCTCAATCGGGAATTTTTGTGCGCCCCGCGCCTCTCATCCTCACACAGTCTGAATTTCAACAGCGTAATATTTTTTTACCTGTTCCCCTTATCGATTATCCTTATCTCATGACTCTCAAGCCCACCTACCCCATCTACGTCGCCAACCGCCCCGAGCAGCCCAACACCGACCTCGAAGTCACCGACAAATACTCCGGTGAAACCGTAACCCGCACAGCGTTGGCCGATCCCGCCACCATCGACCGTGCCATCGCCGCTGCCACCCAAGCCGCCGCGCCCATGGCCCGCATGGCTGCCTACGAACGCCGTGCCGTACTCGAACA
>JBGTCP010000481.1:0-18363 GCA_041748815.1 Chthoniobacterales bacterium | reverse complement strand
GGTGCTGAATTCCACGCGGCGCATTTATTTTCAACCACCGTGGAAGTCCAGTGGCAGCGCGAACCCGGTGGACGTGAGTTTATCACCCGCCGCGAAATCGCGGCGACACTGCCCGTCTCGCTCGAGCATGATCGCACCAAGGAGCGTGTCCTCGAGAAATCCGCGATGCCTTGGCTCCACCCGCTCGGCCTCACGACATCCGACGGCTCGGTGAAAACCGGCAAAACTGCAAAGGTGCGCCAGATTGAAAAATTCACAGAACTCCTCGCCCACCATGTGAAACCGGAGCCGGGCACCACTTTGCATGTAGCAGATATGGGCTGCGGAAGCGGGGCGCTTACTTTCGCAGTCTATCAATTCTTACATGAGCACATCGGCGCGGAAGTTTCCGTCACCGGCGTCGAAGCCCGCCCGGAGTTGGTAAGCCGTGCCAATGCAGCTGCAACGGATGCGGGCTATGACGGATTGAAATTTGTCGAAGGGCAAATCAGCGATTTCCCCGATGGCCAAATCAATGCGCTCGTCGCTCTGCATGCCTGCAATACTGCCACCGATGATGCTGCATTTCACGGAATCTCCAACCAAGCACACTGGCTGATCCTCGCCCCCTGTTGCCACAAAGAACTGCGGCCTCAACTCGAATCTGCCGCCAGAGAAGATGCCATCTTGCGTCACGGAATTTTCCTCGAGCGCCACGCCGAAATGCTCACCGACTCACTGCGTGGGCTATTGCTTGAGAGCCAGGGCTACCGCGTGAAGGTGTTTGAATTCATCTCGCCGGAACACGCGGGACGCAACACGATGCTGCTCGCCGAAAAAGACGTCAACGTGAATACCGATAAAGCCCTGCAACAAGCCATCGAACTCGCCCGGGCATCCGGCGTGCATTCCCAACACCTGGCAAATCTTCTGGGGGTGCGCTTCATCCAATGAGTGAACCCTTCTTAAAGTCTGACTGGCGACGGCTGCGCGCACTCCGCGAACGCTTCCTAGCCGATGCCACTGCGGACTATTGGAAAAGCGACCGCGAACTCGAACTTTACGATGCCGTCTACGCGCAGCGTATCGGATGGAAATGGGACGCCGTCCTCGAAGCCATCGATCAGACCGGATGGAAACCACAATCCACCCGTCTCATCGACTGGGGCTGCGGCACAGGCATCGCCTCACGCCGGGTCGCGGAATGGAGCGGGATCAGCAAAGTGGCCGTCTACGACGAATCCCGCATGGCCTCCCGTTTTGCGGCCACGCAGCATGCAACCAATGACATCCATGCAGACACCCCCTCCGCCATCGACGAAATCCCGCCCGGCACTCTCCTCATTGTCAGCCACGTCATCGGAGAACTCAAAGATTCCAAGCTCGAACGCCTGACCAAACTCGCAAAATCCGCTGATGAAATCCTCTGGGTCGAACCCGGCTCACACGAGCTCAGCCGCAAACTGGGACACGTCCGCGATGCGCTCGTCGATGCCGGCCATAGTGTTCTCGCACCCTGCACACACCAGAACCCGTGCCCGATGTTCCAGCCCGATCACTAAAACGACTGGTGCCATTTCTTCGCAGCCCCGCCCGTGGAAATTTTCAAGTCCGCATTCTGGCGTCGTGTTTCCGAGGAAGTGAAAATCGACCTTCGCGCCCTGCCGTATAGCTACATCGCCACCTCGCGGGCTCTCGCACACAACGAATCAGCCGCCGAGCGAGTCATCGGACGTCCCACTCCCCTCAAGGCCCATTGCAAGCTGCTGTGCTGCGGACAGACCGGACTCCACACCCGCACCCTCCAAAAACGCGACGCCCCCGACCTCCACCGCGCCTTCACCAAAGACGGTCTCGAAGGCACCTTCACCTGGACCTTCGCCGACGGAAAACCCGACCACATCGCAGGTACTCAATAAACCCGCAGGCCCCCGCCCGCAGCAGCCTCATGCCCTGAAGGGAGCTCACAATTTTCGTCACGCACGTGACAGAGTTTGTTATAACTCGAGAATTGCGAGTAATCACTATCCCAGCAGACTTACTTCTGCTAATTGGCAGGCTATGAGAAAACTCCTTATTCTCGCGTTGGCATCTGCTGCATTTGTTTTCCAGCTACATGCGGAGCAGACGTCCGACTCACTGCTCAAACAGCTTCGTGCCTTTGATGCTAAGATCACAGGTCAGCCTACAGAAAAGGAAATTGCGGAGCACGAGGCCCAGCGGGCGCTCCACTTTCAATTGCAGCTCAAGAGCCTAATAGCAATGATCGTACGGGCTGAGTACGACAAGGCTCACCAGATGGTGGTCAGTGGTAGTTTCAACCATGTGCCTCCCGCTGTCTTCCAAGACTGGGCTGAGCTAAGTCATTCGCTAGTCACAGACCTGGAAAAACTTAAGCAGGAACAACTGCAGACCTGGGTGGCACGCGTTGATCAGCTTGTTGAGGATGCCCGTGAACAGCTCCTTGCAGCCACATCCGCAGGAGATCTTGATCCTCTGCTCATGCGCACTGCCACGCTGCAAATGCAGCGGCTTGGGCAGGATAATGCGGTCGGACAGCGGGCCCTCAAAAAGCTTGAGGGTGTGGCTGCAACACTTGAGAGATGGATGGCATTTCTCGACTATAGCTTTGCTTCAAACAGCAAGGCCGCCAATGAGTCCTTAGAACGTCTGATCAACAATCAAGGGCAATTCCCGGTTCTCACGATGCCGGAAATCAGGGCCCGCCTCATCATCGACTCTCCGGACGACAAAATGACCTTAACCGGGGCGATCACGTATGTTTTCGATCCTATCCAATCTCCAGCCGATGTCCCCGAAGCTCGCGAACGGCTTCAAGAGGTGCTCGCGACTGGAGCGAACGAATTGCAGACATTACGTGCTGAGCGTGAGGCTATGGAAATGGTGCAGGCTGCCTGGGAGGCGCTGCAAAAAGGTGACGAAGCAGCCGCGCTCGGACATGTAAAACGCATGGGCACACGCGGGAGCTCCTCAGCGACGGAGCCCTATTACCAGAGACTGCGCGACCATATCACGGAACTCGCTCACACCCGCCAGATGCTGGCAGCCACCGGCGTGGAGCGGGGGAAGAACGAATCATTCAGCGCTTATTTCGAAAAGTTGACCGGTGAGGCTTATGCGGCGGCGGATTTCTCAAAAGTTCTTGAGCTGATGAGCTTGCACGAAAGTGTTGACAGGTCCGAAGCGTCTTCCAATTTCGGGGATCGCAGCACTATTGAAAAGTTTTTAGCCGCCCAACGCTTTGAAGCTGCAGGCGACATCCCAATGGCAATCGGAGCCTACCGGGATGTGGTTGGAGCGAGCAGACCCGGACCATATGCGCCACTCCAGCTTGCGCAGGATGCCCTCAGTCGTTTGAAGGAGCAATATCCAACGCTGTTTGAAGATCTGGATGGAGTTGTGCTACAGGAGTTACGCGCGATGCGACACCAACTCCTCCGGATGCAGCAAACCCAAGGGCGTGGCGGACCGGGTTTCCCACGCTAGGAGAACAGCCTTGAGAAGCTCCCCATCCAGTCTTCTTCCGCTGCTACTGGTGTGGTGCGCGGCAACCACTAGCTCCGTGCAGGCGGACCTGCCTGAAGCGTGGGCTGCGGCCAATGTAAGATTCGAAGATTTCATTTCTGCACGTGCTGAACTGTGGCCGCCTGCAAATTTAGCAATTCTTCCGGACGCAACTGTTATCCATGAAGTGCCTATCAGGGAAAGCAGGACTGAACATCTCACTTTGGCAATTTATCAAGAGGGTAGCTTAGCTTTGAGTACTATCATAGGAGACCCTGGCAGTTTTATCGACAAAGTGAAGATGTTGTCCCCCGACGTGTATACCCTTTGCGTGCTGTCGAGCGGGCCATTGGGATATCAGCATCATTATCCCATCGTCCGCTTCGAACTTGTGGTAGATGAAGTGCAAGGAAGCCAGGAGCGCAAGGCACGCATGGTCACTCTTCATCCTCCAATCGATCCAGAAGAAATGTGGCCAAATGAGCGGCTCTTATTATTTCGCGATTTTCACGTCTTCCCCAAGCGCAATCCTTTTGAAATTCGAGGCGCTAACGAAAAGGTTTCACCGGCTGTTCTGCTTCAAGTACACGAAAATGGAGTCGTCGAACGGGCACTCCTCGACCCGCTCTATGAGCAACATCTGGTCTGGAGAATTTATCACAATGGCCTCCTCGTGAACCGGAGTGAAGCAGACGGCGTTGCGCGCTTGGACACAGACCGGGGTCCCGGCCATTACTTGGTGCTGGTTGGCATCGAAGGCGCAGGAGGGTTTATGCCCGTTAGCAACTTTCTCGAATATCCACTCTTCCCAGGCGGAGCGGGTCATAATGTCATCTTCCCTTCCCAAACAAATGGAATGCCCGATTTTCTCATCGACAGATCGCCACCGGACCAGATGCAGAATCTACGGGAGAGCTGGCCTGAGGATGGTGCTGGTGCCTACAGCGCCAAAACAATTTATGCCAAAGAAGCACTGGGCCGTTTACCTGATCAAAACCACCAGCGACTCGCAGATCTCTGGAAAGCATGGGCTTGGCATCTGAATCAGTATAGAAGCCAGCCTGACTCAGCTCCCTGGATCATCCCTTAGGAACAATTATCAGTGATGAACCGAGCATTTACAGTTCAAGTCACGCCTGAGATCGTACGCGATGCCACGCGACGATTCATCTGGCGGCATTTCCGGTGGAGTGGCGTTGTTGCATGCATCCTCGGTCTTATAATGATCGGCTACTTTACCTACACCAACACGAACGGGTGGCTCGGCGGCTTTCTTTCGGGGGTATTATTCCTCTTCGTAGCTGCGTTTATCGCAGCCTACTTCATTCGGGTGAGGCAGGGTCTTAGATTCCTTGAGCGAATGGGTGACACCTCGGTTCACTATGTGCTGTCAGAAGATGAATTTTCAGCGACAAGTTCGCTCGGCAGCAGCACTCTGAAATGGGAGGCCGTCAAAGGCATTTGGAGGCTTCCCACATGCTGGCTGCTCTTTATCGAAAAAGGAGCTTACCTGACTATCCCGCTGAAAGGTCCAACTCAGCAAGATCTCGATTTTCTGTCGTCAAAAGTTCTCAGCAAGGATGAGGAGATCCAGTAAATGGCGGGTAGTCCTCTGAAGTTCATATTCAATTCTCCTCAATATGGCCGGGCAGCACTAATTCGCGTGTTATGATCATCTGGTGGGGACATAAGCTGAAGACCAGGAAAGCCGGACGTGGCGTGTTCGATTGTCCGGGGTGCCGAAGCGCGCAGCGTTGCTCATTGTATCACGTTGGCAGGCACTTCAGCATCTACTCGATCGCATTGAACGAAACCGAACGCATTGAGGAATATGTCATTTGTGAAGGGTGCGAGCGGAAGTATGCGCCAGCAAGCTACCGCCCGGAATCTGTAACAGCAGCATCGGAACCTCTGACATGGGATTGTCCGAAGTGCAGCGCGGTTAATCCAAACCACACCTATCAATGCCAACAGTGCAGGTATTCGCTGGTCTAGCCGGGTCAATTCAGCAACTCAAGGAATGAGCGGCCTGACCACTCGCACTCGATAAAATTTTGCCGTGTCGGTTGCATCAAACGGGCGGGTCAGCGTGACTTCTTCAGCATCCAGCGAGACGCTTTCGTTAGTGTGGAAGTTCCATTCATCCAATTCCACCGGATCCCACCTGTCCAGGTTTGTGCTGAACTCCACATGGTAGATGAGTTCGGTCGGATCTTTCTGGCGGCGGTATTTCAGAAACATCGAACCACCTGCCAACTCAAGCGATGGGACGCTGCGCTGATCGTTCACGTGCGGATCCAAATCGAATGCATATTCCAGCAGAAACTCGAATGCATCTCCGTCATCTCCCTGCGGTGTCTGCATTGCAAGCCAGCTCTCATAGGTTTGGCGGATGGTTAATGTGTGATCGTTCTCAGCAAGGCTTCCAAGGACCCTGAGGGATCCGAAAATTTGGGTCGGCCCATCAAGCGACCAGATTCGGTCCTGCGGAATTACAAATACGTGTTCGTCCGATCCGACCAGCAATGTGAAACTTTGCACGGTTGATTCCGAAGAGGTGTAGCGTTCAATGAGGATCTCAAAAAATCCGCCGGCGGGAACATCCGGTGTGCCAGTGATGAGACCTGTTGCCGGATCGATGCTCAAGCCGGGCACAATGTCGCTGCTGATTGCAAAGCGGAACAAGGCAGGGTCGCTGAAGGCTCCAGTGCGAAGGTCATTTACAAATTGGATGTTCGCGGTGGTATTGCCAAGGCCGGGGCTGACCACGCCTTGCGCAGACAAGACCACAGACCATTCAGAGACCAATTCAGCACCAGCTTCAGTGTTGCCATTGTATCGTGCGGAGCGTGAACCTTGGACGGTTCCAAGCTGAGGCTGAAATGATGTCTGACCGCCAATGGAAACGCCATCTACTAGCGTTCCTCCAGCATCTCGAACCGCAAACCCATCTCCGCCACCATTGTTTAATATCGGCCATGATCCAGTGAAAAGCCCACTCTGGTTGGATGCCACTACGATGCTTCCGTTGGATACGTCAAGGCTGTCTGCCGGAAGAGCGGGGTCTTTGGTTTGAGAGCCATTCCAGAGAACCAACAACGTGCCGGCCGGGATATTGGCCCACTGAGCCGCTGTCGTACTAAATGTGATTGCCACAGTCGTATTCGTATCGCGCAACGTCCAGCCCTGCACATTGGTATCTTCGAGAAACAAAAGTTCAATCCACTCCTGCGTGCCACCTGAAGGCCCCTGGCTGAGCTCATTGATGATCGCCGAACGTGGGAAAGTCGCGGTCCTGCTGCGCAAAAACAGATCGCTGTCGTAATCGTAGGTCTCGCCATGATAAGCAACCTGCACGGGCCGCCGGTTGATGCGGACCTCGTCGGTCAAAAACGGCTGACCTTCTGCCATTGGATCGGATGGGGTGATGCGGCAGCGCCACACCTTGCCGGAGTTGGCCGCTGCAGCGGGCAACGTCGCCGACACCGCTCCCGCTGCGTTTGTGAAGAGGTATCCATCCGAAGACGATTGCCACTGATATGACAGTGTCACCGGATCTTCCTCCGGGTCGCTGGTTTGTGCGCTTACAACTTGCAGTGCTTGATCGAGCCAGGCATCCGGGGATGGCGAGACGGAGGCACTCACCACACTGGGAGGAGTGTTGATGACCGACTGACTGAGGCTGAGTTGAATGCTCCCGTTATCCCCGGAAAATCCATCCACCGCGATGTGATAAATGATACCCGGTGTTGGATTGAACACCACCCTGCTGGCCAGTCCGTTTCCGCCATCGTCGTCGCTGGCGATTGTCGTAAGCCCATTGACAGCGCTGCCCGTGTAGACGCCCACGGTGGTGTCAAAGTCACTGCCGTTGGTGTGAATCTCCACCGGGCCGATGCCGGCCGCTCTCCATGCCCACCAGACTGATTTGCCGCCAGCGTTGCCGCCGTGGTTTGGCTCGCCGGACTCTTTGCTGGCGGTGATGTTGCTACCGATGGTGATGACCGAAGCCCCGGCCAGTTCAATGCCGTTTGCAAAATTGTCATTCACGGAAGGTTGGAGGATGCGGAGGCGCACAGATCCAGTGGCTCCATTTTTTCCATCCACTGCGATGCGGTAAAGGGTGCCCGACACAGCCTGAATCGTCACCGCGCTGGTGCGCAGCCCGCTGCTCTCGTCGTCATTCTGACCAGCCAGGCCAAGGGACTGCAATGTCTGGCCCGTATAAACGGCGAGCAGTGTGTCAAAGCTGCTGCCAGCGGTCGCGATGCGGTATGGTCCGGTGGTTGGCGCAGTCCATTGGAACCAGATCGACCTGCCGCCGGCATTTCCCGCATGGGAAGGTTCGCCGGTCTGCTTAGAGGCTCCAACATTGGTGGATGTCTGATCCACTGCCGCCCCGGAGACAAGCATCGGTGTCTCAAAGGCATCGTTTGCCGGGGGCGAAGAGAGTTGCATGACAATGAGTCCGGTGGTCGTTTCCGTCTTCCCGGCCACGGCGATGCGATACTCCGTGCCCGCGACCGTTGTGAATGTGACCCTGCTTGTCACAACTCCCGGCAACGCATCGTCGTTGCCAGCCACCTCCGCAAGAGCGGCAAATGTGTTTCCCGTGTAGACACTCAGCACAGTATCAAAATTGCTCCCGGTCAAATCAATGCTCACTGTGGAGTTCCCTTGTGCGGTCCATTTCCACCAGACAGAGGCCCCGGACGTCACAACCTGTGCCTGCCGGGGTTCGCCGGATTCGCGAGTGGCCGCGCCATTCCCGCTCCGAAAAGTCAATGTGCTTCCACTCAACTGCGTGGCGTCAGCAAAGGCATCGTTCACTGGCGTGTTGGATGTGGTCGTCAAAGCTGCACGCAAATTGAGCCGTCCTCCAAAAGACGTGCGGCTTGCCAGAGACGGAATTCGATCTACCGACCGCTGCAGCCGGTTGATCAATTGCCGTGCGGAATCGCCGGGAAATTGAGCTGCCATCAACGCAAGCGCCCCACTCACATGCGGAGTTGCCATGGATGTGCCGCTGTAGGTGTCATAGGAGGAATTGGAGTCACTCACCGTGGAGTAAATATCCTGGCCGGGAGCTCCCAGTTCGACATATCCCGAGCCGAAGTTGGAGAACGACGCCAGAGCGTCCGTGCGGGTCGTCGCAGCAACGGAAACCACATTCTCCAGCAAGTAATTGCAGGGATAGTTTTGCTGCACATCATTGTTCTGAGCATCATTGCCCGCAGCTGCCACAAAGATAATCCCTGCATCCCGGGCCGCTTTGATGGAATCAAAAAGCGCCTGCGAATACCCGCCGCCGCCCCAGCTGTTACTCATGATGTCGGCTCCGTTGGCGCGCGCATAGTCAATACACTCGATGGCATCGGAGGTCGTTCCACTTCCTCCTGCTGAAAGAAATTTCAGCGCCATGAGACGCATATTCCATGCAACTCCAGTCATACCGGTTCCATTGTTCCCTACTCCGCCGATGGTGCCTGCGCAGTGTGTGCCATGGCCGTTGTCATCCATGGGATTTCCACTGCCATTAATGGCATTGATTCCGTGCACATCGTCGATATATCCGCTTCCGTTATCATCGATTCCGTTGCCCGGAATCTCGCCCGGATTCGTCCACATGTTGGCTAACAAATCCTGGTGTGTATAACGAATGCCCGTGTCAATGACGGCAACGATGATCGGGTTGGCGGAAGTGCGAATGTCCCATCCCTCCGGCGCATCGATATCCGCATCGGCCACGCCGCCACTCTGGCCAGTGTTGTGCAATCCCCATAGCTGGCCGCTGAGGTAAGCCGGGTCATTCGGTGTTGCCTGTATGGTGTAGATCTGGTCCTTTTCAACCACTGAATAAGCGCCCGTCCCGACAAATTCCGAGACCGCCGCATCAGCATCCGTGGACTCCGGGATTTCATAAACCACCCAACCGCCAGTGTGCGGGTAACGTTTGTGGACGCGAGCATTCAGCTTTGCCTGAGCCGCGTAGGCCCGTGCCGCGCCCATCCCCTGCATTCCCGCGGCGGGTTTAGCGAGGACCCTGCGCACAGCCGGCTCCTCAGCCTCCACTTTAATGGGAGGAAACACCGGCGCATCGGGAGGAGATTGCCCAAGGGTGACATTCCCTGGAACAAGAAATGCACCGGCTAAAAAAAATTGAATCCAAGCCCGAGGCAAGTTTTGCACAGCATTCAAGTAAACTGCCCCAAAGGAAAGTCCACAGAATTTATGCGAATAATAAAATACAGCTCTTGGAAGCCCCTTCCCATCAACTACAGCGCTGGCAGGCTCTCCAAAACCCATTCCTCAATTTGCAACCAAACGCCCGCCGAGGCACTCTGATTGTGACCCGCATCCGGGACAAGAATCAGTTGTTTCTTCCCTCCCAAAGCCTCGTGGATTCGCAGTGAGTGGTCCGGGAAAGTATCTCGATCCTCCTCACCGTGAATCAGGAGCACTGGAACCTTCACCACTTTTGCAGCGTTGACCGGGCTCGCATCAGCCGCATGGTATCCGCCTTTTTCCGCTGCTAGAAGGAATGCATCTTCAATCATCGACCGGGAGAAAAATCCCGGCACGCGTTCCTCTGCCACCAATCGAAGATCGGAAAATGTTTCGATAGCAACCAAGACACTCACCCTTGGTTCTACCGCCGCAGTCTGAATTGCAATCGCCCCGCCTAGAGATCCACCCAACAAAAGAACCGGCCCCGGCGGCAGCGTATCAATCAGCGCTTTCACATCCTCTTTCTCGAAGACCCCGTAGCTGCAAATTTCGCCCTCGGATTTTCCCTGCGCACGAGAGTCCATCCCCACCACATCAAATCCCAGCGGCAAAAACCGCTCGGCCACACCGATCACTCCCCCCCGATTGTCACCGATGCCATGCAAGTAAATGATCGTGCCCCGACGCTGGCCTTCACACGGAAAAAACCATCCGTGTAGCCTGAGACCGTCTGAGGAAATGACCCGATGCTCCCTGGCGTTGGCTGGCATCGGGATGTCGAGCGCACGCCTGTGCGGTTGCAAAAGAGCGGAGGCCGCAGCCCCAACAAGATGTGGCCGGGCCAAAGGCCAGACCGCGATTAGGGCAACCAACATCGCGACCGCCGAGATCGCTAAAACAAAAAAAGCTTTTTTCACGCTAAGAAGTTGAAGCCATGCACTGATGCTGGCTGGCATCCCTCCGGGATGCAAATTTCTTTTACTGGGTAGCCGGTGGTGGCGGTCGCTTCGCTCCCTTACTACCGGCTAATGGCTGGCAAGCCTCCGGCTTGAACCGCAATCACGATTCTTCCGGTCGAATCCTGTGCATCCTGAAAATCTTGAAAATCCTGTCCAAAAAACCTGAAGCCCTCATTGGAAAAATCACCTACCGGAAGGCTGGGAGGTCGTTTGCACGTCAACCATGCGCAATACGGCCTCCACCACTTCGTCCACTTCGATGGCTTTCATGCATCGGAAATCAATCGGGCATTCGCGCAGGAAGCAGGGGCTGCATTCCACTTGATGCCGGATCACTCGATGGTGCGTGCCCAGCGGGCCGGTCAGTCGTGGCTCGGTGGAGCCGAAGAGCGCAATTACAGGCACGTCCAATAAGGTCGCAAGATGCATCGTGCCAGTGTCATTGGTGAGCAAGGCAGTGCAACGGCTGAGCTCGCTGATGAGTTCGGAGAGCGAAGTTTTTCCGATAAGATTTTCACAACTCTCCGATGCCATGCTTGCGATTTCCTCACCCAACTCCTGCTCGGCGGGTGTACCGAACAGAACCCACTTCACTGAGCGGCGACGGGCCACTTCAGCAAGGACCAACCCATATGCTCCCGGCGGCCAGCGTTTCGCCGGACCATACTCGGCACCGGGACAGAGACCAATCCGCAACTCCGGTCCAAGGTCGGGCTCGTGCGGATAAATCGCCACCGACGGATCCAGTTCCTTGGCTCCAAGTTGCTTCGCGATTCGCAAATAATCATAGACCTGGTGCTTGGGCGGGCGGCCGGGCTTCACGGGTGCAACGATCTGGTTGAGCAGCCATCTACGGGAGTGGCCGGAATATCCCACACGCCGCGGCACGCCGGCAAGGAACATCTCCAATGCCGTGCGCAGCGAGTTTGGCAGCACCACCGCCACATCAAACGCTCCATACCGCACCATTGATGTCACTTCCCACACCCCCGACCGTGCAGGGATCGCGAGCACTTCATCGACCCACGGCACTGCGCGCCACACATCAGCGAGCTTTTCTTTGCAGAGGATCGTCACACGCGCATCCGGGCGGCCCTGCCGGATGGCTCGCACCGTTGGCAACGTCATCACCGCATCCCCGAGCCAGTTGCTCGAGCGGATCACAATCCGAAAAGGCTTGAGCGTTTCGGCTTCCATTCCCTTTGGCAAAAAAACACCCCGCTTCGAGCTGTTAATCAGGAAATCCGGCTGCGGAGTTTTCCAGCGGTTGTGCACCCAGAACCAATCCGGCGGCGACACGCGAATTTGCTCCTCCAAGTGCCGGTTGATGGCGTAGGTCGTGGCAGCTAAATCCCGCCGCGCTGGCTCGACAGGCGGGGAGACCACCAGCCGCCATCTTCCGGGCCCATCGGTGTAAACTGCCAGCGGCACAAGCGCCGCGCCGGTGCGGGCTTGCAGCATGGCCGCCAACGGCGACGTGGATGCCAGCCGTCCAAAAAATGGCATCCAGATTCCATGGTCACCAGCGTGTTGATCGATGAGGATTCCCAGCCCACCACCTTGCCGAAGGTACTGGATCGGTCCGTCAAATCCATCGCCCCGGTCAAAAGTCACCAACCCGTAACGCTCGCGAATCCGCTGCACATGCCGGTCAAAATACGGATTCCGCAACTTCTGATAGATCGTCCCGCCGGAGAGCGCGGGCGAGACGACCGAAACATGCGACATCAATTCCCAGTTCCCAAGATGGCTGATCACAAAAATGACGCCTTTTCCTGCAGCTTTTGCTTTCTCGGCGATCTCCGCATTTTCGACCCTCAGCACTTGCCGGAGCTGGACTGGTGACATGCCTGAGAGGCGCACGCCTGCAAACAAATTACCGCCAAGTCGCTGAAAATGCTCGCGCGCCATTGTCCTGATCCGGGCAGGCAATTCCTTATCACCAAAAGCAATGCGCAGATTATTTTCCGCAAGTTTCCGGTAACCCGGCATGAGCAACCACGCGAGCCAGCCACCGCAGGCTCCGATCCGGAAAAGCAAGCCCAATGGCACAAGCCCCAGCGCCGACCATCCGCACTTGGCGAGCGCATAGATCAACCAGTCGCGAAACGTCCCGGCCTTCATTCCTTCCAATACATTTCCTTCAGCGGATGTTCGTCCAGCAAATTTGCCTCAATACCTCCAAGCCTCTTGGGATCATACAATTGGATCCCAACATAAAAATACAACGGACAAACCACCGCCTGCTCACTGATCAAAATGCGCTCCGCTTCATGAAACAGCGCAAACCTCTTCTCCTCGTCCAGCTCCGCTGCTGCCTGCGCTATGAGCGTATCGTACCGCGCATCCGCCCAGCCCGTGCGGTTATTGCCGCCATCCGTCACAAACATATCGAGGTAGGTGTTGGGGTCGTTGTAATCCCCGATCCAGCTCGACCGGGCGATGTCGTAATTCAGCCCGCTCATGGAGTTGAGATACACTTTCCATTCCTGCCGCTTCAGTTCCATCGTGATCCCGAGCTCCTGTCGGAACATCGCTTGCAACTCCACCGCGACGGCCTGATTCAGCTCACCCTGCGTGTAGAGATAATCGACGCGCGGAAACCCCTTCCCGTCCGGAAATCCTGCCTCGGCGAGCAACGCCCGCGCCCGTGCAAGATCCAGGCGCGGCCCATCCGGCGGCTCGTAGCCCGCAGTGCCTGGCGGCACCAGACTGTAAGCCGTCAGCTCACCAGCCCGGGTAATTTTTTCCACAATGGAATCCCGGTTCACAACCAGCGCGAATGCCATCCGCACACGCGGATCATCAAATGGGGGACGTGTCGCATTAAACCGTAAAAAATACGTCCCGAGAAAGGGCGCACTGTGAAAATCGTCCCGCTCCTTGAGCGCATCCAACAACGCTGGCGGCACCAGATTTTTATCCAGCATCAGGTCCGCACGTCCGGAGACGTAAAAATTAAATGCTGTATTGCCATGGCTGATCGGGAGCACGTCGATCGTCTCCATCCGCACCCGGTCTTGCGCCCAGTAGTGCGGATTTTTCTCCAGCCGGAGCCGGTCATTCAACCGCCAATGCGTGAGCATGTAAGCTCCATTGCTAATCAGATTGCCCGGGCGCGTCCAATCATCACCCAACGCCTCAACGCTTTTCACGTGCACCGGCAGCAATGTAGTGAATGCGCAGAGATCGAGAAAAAATGCGGTGGGATTTTCCAGATCCACTACCAGCGTGTGATCGTCCACCGCGCGCACACCCAGTTGCGCCGGATCCGTGATGGCACCCTCATTAAATGCGCGACCGTTTTTGATGTAGTGAAGTTGGTAGGAATACTCTGAGGCCGTAGCTGGTGTGAGCGTGCGCACCCATGAGCTCACAAAGTCATGCGCGGTGACCGGGTCGCCATTGCTCCAGCGGGCATTGTTGCGAAGGTAAAAGGTGTAGCGTTTTCCGGCCTCCGAAATTTCCCATCGCTCGGCCACTCCCGGTCCGGCAGTGCCGGTTTTATCGAAAGCCATGAGTCCTTCGAAGAGACTATTGGCCAATCGGCCTTCGGGCTGACCGGTGATGCCCGCAGGATCCAAAGTCTCCGGCTCGGAGCCATTCAAAAAAACGAGGTCGGCGCGATCCCATGCAAGATCACCGCAGCCTGCCGTGAATGCTGCAACCACGCATGTGGCAAATCGCAGCCATTGCCGAACTGCTCGGCCTGCGTTCACTCCTGTGGGGTAGCTGCTTCCGTGGAGGGCTCGATTCCTTCCTCAACCACGGGCTCGTCAGCAGGGACTTCTTCCACAGCAGGAGCTTCGTCCATCACGGGTTCCTCAATAGCAGGTGCCTCGAGCGACAGACCCGGCTCAACATCCGCTGGTGCTGAAAGATCCACGGAAACCGGCTCGATGTCCGTCGCAATCGCTTCCGGGGACACCGCAGCTTCGGAGTCCACAACCGCAGGATCGGCCGACTCTTCAATCACCGCTGGAGTCGATTGCGTGGCGGGAGCGGATTCTTCCAATCCGAGCAATTCGCTCTCCAGTAACGAAACACCGCGGGTTTGCCGGGCATAAAGAATGGCAAGTAATAGTGTCAGCGCAAAAAACGCGCCACCAAGATAAACTGTGAACCTGGTCAGGACGTTCGTGGTTTGCGAACCAAAGATATTATCCGTCATGCCACCGCCAAATGCCGCACCCAGACCCTCACTTTTAGGACGCTGCATGAGCACGATGAGCAGCAGCAAAAGGGAGACCAAAACATGGAGCACCAGGAAAACATTAATAAAAATCTGAGTCATAAAATCGATATGTGGCCGTTCTGCATGCCACCTCAACGGGTTGCCGTCTAGCGCAATCTCACAAATCTTTTGACCGGTAAACGGAAAAAATCGGCATCCTCAGCTAACCAAAGCGCGAATTATTAATGCAGAAATTCAGATTTCCCAGGCACTCGACAGCGACCTTTGAGAAACGTTCAAAAAAAGTTTAAAAAAAGTTGACGAGTAATTCGGAACTGATAGAACAACGTTTATTCCGAGTCACCAGTGTGGCTAGGACTAACCATAAACCAAGTAAAAACCATACACATTATGAAATCACTCAATATCGTGACCAAATCCGTGTTTGCAGCAGCAGTTGCTGGCGTGCTCGCCTTCGCTCCTGTTTCTCAAGCCGGCACCGAATCCTACAAAACACCTGCTCCGATGCTCGAGGCAGAAGAAAACTGGTGGAGCGCAGAACTCTCCGCTGGTTACGACTCCAAATACATGTTCCGTGGCGTTGAGCAATTCGGCGGCAGCGGCATCGTCTGGACCGACCTCAGCTTCTCAGCTGCCGGGTTCACCCTCGGAGCATGGTATGCTGACGCGACCGACAGCTTCGAAAACGAAGTCGACGTTTATGCCAGCTACGCATGGGCACTCGGACCAATCGACATCGAAGGCGGCTACATCTACTATCATTACCCAAGTGGTGCTGATGTGGATTACCACGAATTGTTCGTTTCTCTTTCCACCGACCTCGGGTATGTCACGCCTAGCTTGACCTACTACCAGGACGTGAAAGACTTCGACTTCGATTACGGTTACCTCGAATTCGCACTCTCCAGCTCATTCCCCATCGTTGAAGGTGTGGTGAGCCTCGACCCATACGCATTGGTTTCCTCCTCGTTTGACTACGCCAACGGATCCGATGCACGCTGGAATCACTTCCAGGCTGGTCTCGAAGTGCCAATCGCAATGAGCGAGAACATCACACTCACCGGTTACGGTGCAGTCTCCGTGCCTCTCGACTCCGCAGTCAACGGTGACGAAGAAGAGTTCTGGGGCGGTGCCTATATCACCTTCTCGTTCTAATCTGAGTTAGCTCAAAAAAATTCAGCCCGCCTGGTCGCAAGATCAGGCGGGCTTTTTTATGCCCTTAAGTCGAGCGCCACCTTCAACACCAACCCAGCCAGCCACGCAGCCCAACCGCGTCCCATCCCGCAGTCCGTTCCCGTCCGTTGAGTCCGTTTCTGAAAAGCCACCCACCTCCACCATCAATCCCCCCAATACAAAATCCGCCCGCAGTTCTCACAGTGGCAGATCTCCCGCCCCGCCTTCGCCCTGTGCGACGTCTGCGTCGTGACTTTCATGTGGCAACCCGTGCACGTGTCATGCTCCAGCGACACCACTGCACTATTCCCCTTGCTCTTCATCAACCGGTCATACACCGAGAGCACATCGGGATCGATGTCCGTGACCAGCCCTGCACGGTCCGTTGAAGTCTCCGTCTTGGACTTCTCCAGCGAATCCACCTTTGAATCAATCGTCGCCAGTTGCGCCTGGATCGCAGCCTTCAGCGTCCCGGCCACTTCCTCAGCCCGTGCGAGTTTCGCCTTCGCAACCTCATAGCCTTCCATGATCTCCAGCTCCTGATCCTCGATCAACGCGATATCCTTCGTGAACCGTTCGATCTCGTGAGTCAGCGCCTGATACTCTTCATTCTTCCGGGTCTGAGTCTGCTGCGTTTTAAACCGGCTGATGGAGTCTTGCTTCGCCTGCACATCCAGCTCCAGCTTCTTGCGCGCCATCTCCAGTTGTTGGACCTCCGATTTAGCCAAGGCCACATCGGCATTTGACTGTGCGAGCTTGGCTTCGATGGCCGCGCGCTCCTGCGGGGATGCCACTAACTCCATTTGAATGGCTCTTAGTTTTTGATCACGGTTTTGGACAATTAGAAGTTTCTCGATCAGATCAGCTATCATGTTCTTCATCTATGCACTGGCGCGGATGAAGTTGACAACCCTTCAGTTTTCAAAACTAACCACTGCCCCCCACAAAGTTTCAGCTTCCATTGACATGATGTCGGATTTTGCTACGTTCGCGCTCTGTCCGCGGGGGTCATCATCGCCGTTGGCGGGCTTTTGTGCGGCAAAGTGTTACCAATTAGCGCTTTCCGTCCCTTAGAGTCTGCCGCATTGTGCGCGTCACCGTTGCGGATGATTTCCAACATCCAAAAACCCTATTCAAATGGCTAAAACCACAGCAAAATCCAAATCCTCTTCAAAGTCCAAAGCCGCTCCTAAAGCCGCTAATTCCAAATCCGGAAAATCCATCAAATACGTTTACACCTGGGGCGACGGCAAAGCCGACGGCAACGGCTCCATGAAACCACTCCTCGGTGGCAAAGGCGCCAACCTTGCCGAAATGACCCGCATCGGGCTCCCCGTCCCGGCCGGCTTCACCATCTCGACCGAAGTGTGCACCTATTTCTACGACCACAAACGCACCTACCCCGCTGAATTGCAGGGCCAGATCGAAAAGGGCGTCAAAAACATGGAGAAAATCATGGGCACCAAATTTGGTGACGACAAGGGCTTCCCGCTCCTCGTTGCCGTGCGTTCCGGTGCACGCGATTCCATGCCCGGCATGATGGACACCATCCTCAACCTCGGCCTCAACGACAAATCCGTCGTAGCGCTCGCAAAAGCCACCGGCAACGAGCGATTCGCATGGGATTGCTACCGCCGCTTTTTCCAAATGTACGGCGACGTCGTGCTCGGCGTCCAAAAGCGCGAAGGTGAAGATCACGAACCTTTCGAAACCGTCATCGAAAAATACAAACACGAGACCTACGGACGCGACCTCGTCGACAGCGAACTCACCGCCGACGACCAGAAAGAACTCGTCAACCGTTTCAAGAAGCTCGTCAAAGAGCGCACCGGTCACTCCTTCCCTTCCGACCCATGGGAGCAGCTTGACGGCGCAGTCGGCGCAGTGTTCGGCTCATGGATGAATGACCGCGCGATCGTTTATCGCCGCAAATACAACATCCCCGCCGCATGGGGCACCGCAGTGAACGTGCAGGCCATGGTCTTCGGCAACACCGGCGAAAAATCCGGTTCCGGTGTGGCATTCACCCGTAACCCTGCCAACGGTGCCAAAGAATTCTACGGAGAATTCCTGATCAACGCCCAGGGCGAAGACGTCGTCGCAGGTGTCCGCACCCCCGAGCCAGTTGCTCTTCTCCAAAAACAACTGCCCAAGCCCTTCGCCGAACTCGTCAAAGTGCGCGCCACCCTCGAAAAACACTTCAAGGACGTGCAGGACTTCGAGTTCACCATTCAGGAAGGCAAGCTATTCATGCTCCAGACCCGCAACGGCAAGCGCACCGCCATGGCCGCGCTCAAGTTCTCC
>JBGTCP010000480.1:0-6820 GCA_041748815.1 Chthoniobacterales bacterium | reverse complement strand
GGAGCTGCCGACGGGCGGTCGCCGGCACACCCAAGGGAGCGGCTGGACTGGCGCGGCATGTGCCGGGGCGTGCGAGGAACGAGCCGCCACGAGCAGATGCCGTGACAGGCCAGACCAGCGACCGCCGTTGAACAACCAAGGCGCGAGCGACGGCGCGACTCCTGCGGGGGCGTTTTCATTCAATCGGCGAAGCCGCACTCCGCCCCCATCAGCAGGAGGCGTGACGGAGCGGTTCATCGGGAGTTGACGAGGGTTTGGCGTTCGTCGCAACGCGCGACAGCGGCTCGGCGTTGTGTTCCAGGCTAATTTAGTGGCACCAAATCAGTGCCCTGTATTTGATACTCTTTCACAGGATTCGCACGAGGGGTGAACTGGGTCGGTATTCCCTCGGTGAGTGTCACATCTTTAGTAACTGGACTGACAGAGAGTGTTGGGGGTGTTCCCTCGACTGCAAGTTGTGGTGGAGTCGCAACCGATCCAACAACCTGAGCGCGTGACGACACAATATAATCCCCGCTGCCTGTTCGAGTAACCAGCAATATGATAGTCCGCTCTTCAGCTTCCGTCAAAGGAGGCGTGTCAATACCAAACTCTTCAGTTGCCCGGGTTCTTCGTGCCGCAGCAAACAATTGATTCCCGCTCACGGAGATAAAAGGGTAACTAATGGGTCCCAGCGTTTCTTGCACTCCAGTGTGACTAAGAACCAAACTTTGCAAAATGATCAGGTCTTCAAAAAAGCGACTTGGGTCTTTAGTTTGTTCCATTAGCGTCGTGCCGTGAGCATGTTGCCATTCTGCTTCCATCCGCAAAAATTGGAGCGCGGCATTCCAATCAGATTTGGATGCAGCCAACTTTGCCTGCTTAAAGCGTATAAGATTCAGGCTCGCTGCTAATTCTGATTTTCGTTGCTCGGGCAAAGACTCCCAAGCAACGAATACTTCTTGAGCTGCGGTAGCGAGAGTAGATTGTGATGCTGGCTGCGCTGCTGTTATGGTTTCCTCGACTTCCCGCCAGTTTTGAAGCGCCGTCGAGAAGTCTTGCCATTCTGTCAAATTCTCTTCTTCGTTTGCCAAAGCGCACGATACCGATATTACACATAAAATAAGGATCAGTTGTGATTTCATTGTGATGGTTCCCTTCTGGGTTGGTCGTTAGTAAGACGTGGCCAAAGAGTGTTTGATGGAGTGAATGGGTCGCGTCCTTCGTAAAGTGGCCTGTGGACACGCTGGAGGTAATTTGGCACACCTCCACCATTATAGCGCTCCGTGGCATCATCCCACGTTCGCCAAGTCCCAGGAATGAAATGCGGAGGCGGTTCTGGATTATTGCTTATACGAGAAGCCTTTTGATAAAGCCAGCATGTGCCATATAAAATCGCGGTAGCTGCTGGGGATGCGGCTGCGTCTGGATAAGAAAGCATTTTTGTGGAGTTTGGAATAACGACTTCCCGCAATGCCAGGCCCCCAGGCGGAAACTGGTCATACGGCGGAACATTAGTTAGCGTATTAAGCACATTATCACCAGGATTCCCAATCGTCAGAATGTCGTCTGGTCGACTTTGAGGTGCGGTCGGATTTGCGCCAAGGTAACTCTCCGCCATACCCATCCCTTTTAAACGATCTACGCTGTCTATCTCATGCTGATAAACCTCCTTCCAGTGCTCAGCTGCGTCTTCGAAAGCCATGTCGTATTGGTTGGGGTCTCGATTCGGATATGCCGTGAAAAGTGCAAATTTCCTGATTCGATTCTTTACGGTAATTTCCTGAGAAAGTGTATCAATCAGTCCGTTCGAAGACTTTAGCCGAATCCGTAACGCGCCCTCCCTGTTGAAAACCGCTTTGATGGTCGCCTCGCCGTCGTCTTCAGCTTTCAGAACGATTTCGTAGGGTGTGGCAACAGTGCGACGATCTTCATCAGTTGTAAGCGAGGTGACGGTTTGATCTTCGACTGTTCCAAAGTCAAACATCAAGACATCTCCCCGAGTCCCAAGTTGTTGTGTGCGCATCACCGCAGGATCGACATCAAGCTCGATAGTCCAGTCCTCGTTCCCGAAAGGCGGAATTTTAATTCGCAGATCAACAATTTCATCACGCAGAACTGAATCTTTACCTGGGCTCACTATAACGCCAGTTCTTGGATCAATCTCACTATGGATAATCTCAATCTCTATAGGCAGGAGGAGCACTGCATACGTTTTTTGGTCTGCTTCGGGGATGGGCCCATTCTCATCATCTAGAATCTTTTTGGCCCGGCCTGCAATGATGCCAGAGTCAGTAATTTGAGAAACCGACTGGAGCTCCCAGCTTTCTTGTAGCGATCCAGACACTAATTCCTGCAAGTCATACTCGAAAAAATTCTCAGGGTTCTCAGGATCGTCTGCCTGCTGGTATAATCTGGGGCCGTTGTTCCCGCCTATTAGCTGCAAAGGCGTCGCATCATTGATGTCATAGGCGTAGCCGCCTCCTATCCGGATTTTCTCTCCGTCATTGATCAGAACCGCGTCCACTTTTCCCGATGCTTGTGTCCAATACCACCCGCAAGCTTGGTTCGCAGCATTCACGGCATGCAATTCTCCGTTTTCCTGACGCTCTCCTCCCTCCTGGGACCAATTGTCCGTAAACGTCCAAAACAATTCACCATTGAGATACCAGCGCGTTACCAGAGCCTCCAAAGAGCCAAGTGTTACGTGCGCGCTCTCTTGAATACCTATCCAAAATCCTTCATCGTTTATATCCATCACAGAACCCCATCCGCCATGCACATTTCCGCCCGGAGCAAGCCCTTGATATGATGGGGTGAGCCGCTCAACTGAGGTGCCTTCTGTCACGAACAGCGCTGGCAGGCTGAACTGATGACTGTCCGACGGAGTAAAAGTAGTTAGATCCGCCGCGTGGCCAGCGATTTTTCCCGTGTTGGAAATGACTCTTGCCCCGTAACTGGGGCCATAATCGTCGTCCCAGTTCAGCGATCCCTCTTCCTCACCGCCTACGTAACCTGGATGATTAAAAAAATCATCCGGATGATTGCCAACTGGAATGCCGGCTGCGGCAGGGCTGGCAAAGTACATCGGTTTATTTGGCCGGTTACCATCCGATCCCTGTGAAATCTTTTCATTTCCCACCATCTTAAGTTCATCGTTGATGTCTGTGATGCTGAACTCTTGTGTTAAGTCAATTTTGGTTCCTGATCGCCAGATGAATTGAGTGTCCACCGTTCTTACAAGAAGATCTCCCTGTTCGTTCATGCGTAAAGATCCGGATCCATTGCTCGGCAGTTCCTCCACTTTTATAATGGCATAACTCGGTAGCGGCTTCCAACGCATCGGGTCATGCGGAAACGCGTCACTCGAATTCGCTATATCATCACCATCCCAATCTTCATGGGGATCGTTGGAAAGGTCGGGATAATTGACGCCACCACTGCCGCCAGACCCACCACTCTCAGAGGTTTGAGCGCTGGTTGACGATCCCGCACTGTTAAGCGCCGTAACACGGTAGTGATAGATATGTGTCGTAGAAACGCCCTCATCCAGAAAATAAAATGTGACATGGTCTGTCTCAGCCACGGTGACCCAGTCGCCGCCATCAGTCTGGCGCTCCAGCAGGTAACTTGCTGCCCCTGCGACCGGCGACCAACTGACCTCGATAGAAAACGGAGAGGTGAGCTCAGCTTGAATTTCTGCCGGTGACCCAGGTACTACCGGGACGCTTGACGCATTGAAGGGATCACTGCCAGCGAGCACCTCGTCGAGATTGGAGAAACCATCACCATCCAGATCACCCTCAAAAGCAATCTCGGGATCAAGTGTACCGGATGGAGCGGTTTTGATGCGGAAGAACAATCTGTCGGCATTGGTCTCAAAGTGCCATAGGATCTCCCCACCGGTGCTGAATTCCAACACGGGCAAAATTTGAAAGCTCTGTAAATCGTCGGAGGATTGGGTGATGATGTAGAGATTCCCCGGCTCGCCCGGCCAGCTGAGGTTGAATCCACCTTCCGAGGCAGAATGGATGGTGAGTGCGGGCTTTTCGGGCTGCGCCACGGCGGAAAGTGTGGTGAGGACGTGCAGACACACACTGGCGAAGAGGACAAATTTGGGGCGGACAGAAGTCATCACTCTGGTGTAGGCGTTGCGCGGTGAATACTTCCCTCGCCCGGCCAGAAGTTAATGATGGTATCGCGGGGTTGTGGAGGATTGGCTTCCCGGTAAGCTTGGCGAGCGGCGTTGAGAGCGGTTTCGCGGTCCATCGCTGAGCGAATGGCAGCTTCGTTGGCCGTGAAGTGTTGGAATGTGGCCTGAATGGATTCGAGAGTGGATGCGGGTATTGGGCCGTCGGTCAGGATCTCATACGCCACGGCTCCTTTGGGAAGGGCTTTGGCATTCGCTGGCACCGCGCGTGGGGTGTAGTCGAATCCAAGCTCATCAGCGTGGGCTGCGATGGCTGCTTCATCGGTGCTGGTGATATTTTCCAGGAACGGGAAGAGGTCGAGAGTGCGGGTGGAGGTCTCAATAGAGCCAATGCCCCGAAGATAATTGCCATCAAAATTCGTGATGATATGGATCTGATGGTCTTCCTCGCGCCAGAGAATCTCTGAAACCGCACCGTCGAAGACCAAGACGGTGAGTGCAATGGTTTCATGTGGCTTGTATGGTTCTGCGAGAAAGGTTGCCAGCTGCTCCTCGGTCCATTGCGGGGCGGCTGACTCGCGTGTGACAGGAGCGGGAGCCGCTGGGGGTGGTGTCACCTGACGAAGAATCGTTTGATGTGTTCCGTGGTCGATGGTCCACTCGGCGGAGGCAGGCTTTTCAAGAAGCTCACCACGCTGCTCGTTCTGAGCTAACTCGCGCTTTTGATTTTCCTCGTGAATCAATGCTTTGGCCTCGGTTTCCATCAACCTCTTCTCCAGCAGTTGCCCATCCGCTGGAGACGTAGCGCAGCAGAAGATGGTGAGAGCAACCCAAAGTTGGTGAGTGGTGCGCATTGCGGAGGAAATTGGTTGTGGTTTTGCGCAATTCTCTATGAACGTAATCCACTGAGAATGCTCAAGGTTGTCAATAATCATATAATGCGACCCATTGGGTCGTTATTGCAAGGACAATTTTCCGACATGCTTGAATTGTGCCTTCCAGAGTTCCGCGAGCCGAGTTATTGCCAACTCTCCAAGAATTTGGAGTCAAATTACGACGAGAGCGAACACGAAGAGAAATTACCCAGGAGCGTTTAGCCGAAAGAGCTGAATTAGCCATTCGGACGTTGCAAAAAATCGAAGCTGGTCAGATCAACATCCTTCTCACCACAGCCCGCAGGCTCAAAGAGGCATTGGGATGCACATGGGAAGATCTTTTGGACTGATTGTTTGCGACCACTGAGGGGAGGAAATCAACACGGTTTTCGGAGTGCACAAGCGTATTCCTGGAACGCCGGCGTCCCGTCGGCATCATCGTCGGCCATCGCCGACTAGGGGGCCGTATGGCCCGCCCCAAGCCGGCCAGAGGCCAGCGCTCCCGGGGGGCGCTTGGCGCTTGCTGCAAAGCTTGCTTTCACTTCACCAGCGAAAACCCGTCAGCACTGTCTTTGACTGTCCATCCGGACTGGGAGATCTTCGCGCGGAGACGGTCGGCGGTGACGAAGTCTTTGGATTGCTTTGCTTGCCAACGTTGCTGGGCGAGGGCCAGGATTTCAGCGGGAGCTTCTTCCACCTCCGCTTCTGCTTTTTCGAGCTCCAAACCTAGACATTGCAGGACCTCATCCAATCCGGCCAATGCCGCGCTTGCTTCATCGGAAGAGAGTTTGCCGGAATTAATGGATCGCTCCATCTCATTCGTTGCGGAGAATAACCGGCCCAATGCCTCAGGGGTGTTCAGGTCATCGCGCAGAGCCTCCAGTGCGGCAATGAACGGGGAGCCATCTGACCCGGAAGAAGATTCTCCCGCTACCTCAGCAAGCTTGCCCCTGAATTTTGCCAGCTTCCGCATGGCTTGGCGGGCGGCGTTCATACTGTCCCAGGTGAAATTCAGCGGCTGGCGGTAGCTGCCGGAGATGAGGACGTAGCGTAACTCCATCGGGGTGAATCCGCGCTCTGCCACGTCCTCCAAGGTGTAAAGGTTGCCAAGCGATTTACTCATCTTGCGCCCCTCGATCATGAGATGCGCTACATGGAACCAATGCTTCGCAAAATTTTTGCCGGTGGCTGCTTCGCTCTGAGCGATTTCGTTTTCGTGATGCGGGAAAATGAGATCGATGCCACCCCCATGCAGGTCGAACGACTCCCCGAGGTGCTGCATGCTCATGGCGCTGCATTCGATGTGCCAGCCGGGGCGGCCCTTTCCCCACGGGCTCGGCCATGCGTTGTCGCCATCTTCTGCTCGATGCGCTTTCCACAGTGCAAAATCCGCTGCCGAGTCGCGCTCGTATTCATCATCGTTCACAGGGCCATCCTCTGAAGTTTGGCCGGTGGTGATTTCCCGTTCCTGCAGCCGGGACAACTGGCCGTACGAAGGGAATTCGCTCACATCAAAATAAACGGATCCATCCTCGGCCACATAGGCAAAACCACCGGCCAACAGGCGCTCGATCAGCTCGATCTGCACATCAATGCTCCCTACCGCACTGGGCTCGACATGCGGCGGCAGCAGGTTCAACGCCGCGCAATCCGCGTGAAACCGTACGGTCCATTTTTCTGTAAAACCAGATAGCGAAAGCCCCTCCACCTGAGATTGCCGGATCGTTTTGTCATCCACATCAGTGATATTGCGGACGTGCTTGGTCGCAATGCCCGATGCCTCCAGGGTCCGCCGGAACACGTCCTGCATGAGAAA
>JBGTCP010000479.1:0-4931 GCA_041748815.1 Chthoniobacterales bacterium | reverse complement strand
GTTACTTGTAGCTGCGGGTTTGGAGCTTGATGCTCTCGTAGTTGAGTTCCTCGGTGTGACGTTCGGGCACGGCGGAATCGCCCTTGTATTCCCACGCTGCCACGTGCGCAAAATTTTCGTCATCACGCAATGCCTCGCCTTCGGGAGTTTGATGGTCCTCACGGAAATGACCGCCACACGATTCTTCGCGGGCCAGAGCATCACGGCACATCAGTTCGCCAAAGTCAAAGAAGTCGGCAACGCGTCCGGCTTTTTCCAATGATTGGTTGAGCTCTTCTCCTGTGCCGGGGACGTTCACGTTCTGATAAAATTCCTCCCGGATCTCAGGGATTTTGGCGATGGCCTCTTTGAGTCCGGCGTCGCTGCGTGCCATGCCGCATTTGTCCCAGATGAGCAGTCCCAGTTCGCGGTGGAAGGAATCGACCGAGCGTTTTCCTTTGATATTGATGAAGCGATTTGTGCGCTCGTGCACTTCCGCTTCGACTTTTTTGAATTCAGCAGTCGCGGTTGTGTAGGATCCCGGCGTGATGCTTGCGAGGTAGTTCGGCAAGGTGTGAGGAATCACAAAATATCCGTCCGCCAGGCCTTGCATCAGGGCCGAAGCGCCCAGACGGTTTGCTCCGTGATCGGAGAAGTTGGCTTCTCCCAGCACGTGCAGACCGGGGATGTTGCTCATCAAATTGTAGTCCACCCACAATCCGCCCATGGTGTAATGCACTGCCGGGAAAATGCGCATCGGCGTTTTGTAAGCATTATCGTCGGTGATCTTGTGATACATGTTGAACAGATTCGCATACCGTTCGCGGATCTTGTCTTCGCCGAGGCGCTCGATGGAATCTTTGAAATCAAGGTAAACACCAAGGCCGGATGGTCCAATGCCGCGACCTTCGTCGCAGACTTCTTTGGCCGAGCGCGAGGAAATGTCACGCGGAGCCAGATTGCCGTAACTCGGGTATTTGCGTTCCAGATAATAATCGCGATCCTCCTCGGGGATCTCAGCCGGATTCTTCTTCGCATCTTCAGCGCGCTTCGGCACCCAGACGCGTCCGTCGTTGCGCAAGGATTCGGACATGAGTGTGAGCTTGGATTGATAATCGCCGCTTACCGGGATGCAGGTCGGATGAATTTGTGTGTAGCAGGGGTTGGCAAAGTAGGCACCGCGTTTGTAGCAGCGGTAGGCAGCAGTCACGTTGCAGCCCTTGGCATTCGTGGAAAGATAAAAAACGTTGCCGTAGCCGCCGGTGCAGAGCAGGACTGCATCCGCCGCGTGGGAGGTAATTTTTCCGGTCACCATATCGCGGATCACCACACCTTTTGCGTGACCGTCGACGACGACGAGATCGAGCATCTCGGAGCGGGCGTGCATCTCAACCGAACCAGCTGCGATTTCTTTATTGAGCTGGCTGTAAGCGCCCAGTAAAAGCTGTTGGCCGGTCTGGCCCCTTGCATAAAACGTCCGCGAGACCTGAGCACCGCCAAATGAACGGTTCGCCAAAAGCCCGCCATATTCGCGAGCAAACGGCACTCCTTGCGCCACGCATTGATCAATGATTGCCGCGCTCACCTCAGCGAGCCGGTAAACATTAGCTTCGCGGGAACGGAAGTCGCCACCCTTGATGGTGTCGTAGAAAAGCCGATACACGCTGTCGCCATCGTTCTGGTAATTTTTTGCGCCATTGATGCCGCCCTGAGCTGCGATGGAGTGAGCGCGTCGGGCGCTGTCCTGGTAGCAGAAGCATTTCACATTGTAACCCTGTTCACCGAGAGTGGCGGCAGCGGATGCGCCTGCGAGGCCGGTCCCGACAACGATAATGTTGTATTTGCGACGATTGCTGGGGGCGATTAATTTCGAATCGAAGCAGTATTTCTGCCATTTGGATTCGAGCGGGCCTGCCGGGATTTTTGAGTCGAGTTGCATGAGAGAAGAACTAATTAGAGGTTCGTGGCAGGTGGGGTTTAGGATGCCTTAATGATGTTGGTGAGCACGGCAAGCGGGATGGAAACGTAGCCCGCAAAAATCAGCCACGCCGCCACCCGACTGAATGTGCTCAGAGAGTTTGCGATCGTCTTGTTACGAAGTCCGAGCGTCTGAAACGTGCTCGCGATTCCATGCCCGAGATGCATGCAAAGCAGAAACATTGCGACTACGTAGAACAAGACAATGTACCAATACGTGAACCCCGCCACCATCATGTCGTAAACGTTAAACACGACGATTTCTTTGCCATTGTTAAGCACGGGATCGCCACCCTTGGTGAGCAGGACTTGAGTGGGACGTTCGTCGCCACTCGCCAACACAATGGCATCTTCATAAATATGCCCGGGCACCACCCGGACCGTGAAATGCAGTAGATGAAAAACGATGAACGACAGGATAATCAATCCGCTCAAAATCATGCTGCGGGATGCGAGTGTCGTGCGTTTGGGTTTGATGACCGCATAGCCCTGCGGGCGCGCCTTCTTATTTTCAATGACGAGGGCAATCGTCGTCCCGATATGCGTGATGACGATTGCAAGCAAAATGAGCCGGATCACCCATAGCAACGGCCCCAGACTGTGCAGCTTGTACGCGTAAGCGTTGATCCATTCCGGGCCGAGGAAGATTTGCAGATTCCCGCCAAGGTGGCCGACGACGAACAAGATAAGGAACACTCCGGTGACTGCGACGATCGTTTTTTTACCAATCGATGAACTGAAGTAGGAAATGAAGGGATTCATGAAAATTTACCAGAAGTGAAATCGCTTAAGTTGGTTACGGCAGGAGGAATTCTTTAAAAGTATTAGCGCACCTTATGAAGTCAATAAAAAACTCCAGACCGGTGAAATTGCGGATGAACGCGACAATACTTTCTAATAATCCGCGCTCAATGCTCACGGTATCAAGAAGTTTCCGGCAGGGCAATTGTTCTGCGGATTTTTAGCGGGGCCAGCGCATTCAAACGGAAAGACTCGCGCAAAGTCCGCGAAGCACGCCAAGGTTTTAGGTGGGCTCATCCGGCCGGTCGACCAGCCTGGCAATATTTCCCTTTAGCAGTTACCCCTCAATCATCTTGGCGGTCTTGGTGACCTTGGCGCGAGCCATTCTTTCACGATATCATTAATGCGTTTGCCGTGGCATTTTTAAGAAACGCACAATGAGTGCGCAGCGCAGGTTGAATCAGACGGAACGCCTCATTCGCTGCAGCAAAGCCAAAATGCCCTTGCGCTACCTCCACGTGCCGCGAGTCTGTCCACCGCAGGTGCAGCTCATGCACATCCTCCTTGGCAATGAGGCGGTCATGTTTTCCTACAACGAAGCTGACCCGTTCAGCGGGGTCCAGTGGAGCGCCGAAAAAGGGAGAGCTGAGCGGATATTGCGCAGCCACCATCGCATCAGTGATCCCGGCACGGCGCAGATGCCTGCGCATGCTTGCCGACGCGGAGCTTTTCCAAATTGTATGGTCCACATTCACAATCGGAGTTATGAGTGTGATGAACTCAAAGCCGCGCTCCACGCTGGCCAGGAGCGCAGCGATCCACGCCCCGTAGCTCGTTGCCCACAGTCCGAATTGCTTGGATCCCTTTCCCCTTAACCAATCCATGAGCTGACGCAGCTCCATCACCGCTTGCCGCAGGCCCTCGCTGGAACGCACCAGATCTGCAGTGATGGCGAGTTCACCATTCAGAAATCCTTTGGGCTTGCGGGAATAGTGGTAGGGCAGATGCAGGAACGCCACATTCCATCCATGCTCGTGAAACCTCCGAGCCCATCTCCGGTATCCAGTGTCGCTCGCCGACATCAGAGCATGCAGGAGAAAAACGGTCGGTGCCCCGCTCCAGCCGGACTCACAGGGATACAGATCCACCCGCGCACGGTCATTCTCCGGCATGCCGGAGGTGATAGGAGACTGCCAAGTCACGCTGCTTGCCAGTTCCTGCACGTTTGTCATGGGAGTGCGCTGATAGTAAACTTCGCGCCCACTGCTCAAATGGGCGTTGACGTACTGCTCCCAAACGTCAGCGGAACTCACTGATGCACGATTTTTTTCCTGAAGAAAATTCATCATCGCGCACATCAAAGCGTCGCTGGAGACCGCAACTCCTCGTCGTAAAACTTCCACCATTTCCCTACCCCTCCCCCATCCTGAGTTGCGGACTCGCGGGCAAATCGTCCGCAGTCACTCCATGGCGGGTCTGTAAATCCGCCACCAATTTCCGAAAAGCCCGGGCCAGCTCCGCTTCCAGTTGTTGTTTTCCCTCCTGCTTGCCGAGCGAAGTGTCGATTGCCAGTGGCGCACCCACGGCAACCCAAAGCGGAGTTTTGCGAAAGCGCCGCCAGTTCTTTGCGTTGTAAAGCCGATCCGACCCGATCACCACGCACGGCACCACAGGCACGCCTGCCATCTGCGCCAGCGTTGCCACACCGGGCTTTAATTCCGCACCTCCCAGCACCGACCGTGCGCCATCCCGAATTCCGCCCTCGGGATAAATACCCACCACGTGACCTGCCCTGAGGCGCTTCACTGCGGTCCGCACCGCCTGGAGGTCCGGCTTGTTGCGGTCCGTCGGAAACGCATCCACCGAGCGAAAATACGCCGCTGCCACGGGATGCTGAAACAATTCCACCACCGCCATCCAATCAATCTTAAACGGCAGCAGAGACGTAATCACCGGCGGATCAAAGTGGCTGATGTGGTTGGATGCCAACAGAAATGGCGCTTTTTGCGCATGGAGATTTTCCAGCCCGATCACACGCCGCCGCGTGATCCACGGGAAAATCGCATTCATAATCGACTTCGTGCCGTAATACTTGAACCATCTCACGCCTCCACTTATATGATCAAAAAGTCCGCATCAACTGCCAAAATCGCCGTCATCGGTGGCGGTCTCGGCGGGCTTGCATGCGCCGCGAAACTTTCGCATTCCGGCGCCCGCGTCACCCTTTTTGAAAA
>JBGTCP010000478.1:0-2392 GCA_041748815.1 Chthoniobacterales bacterium | reverse complement strand
AGCTCGCGCACCAGCGGATTCCGCAGCATTCACCAGTCGTGTGCGACCTCGTGCGTAGACTGTGTCATAGACCATCAAGGAAGGATGCAAAAGCGAATCCGGCAGCAGTGGCGGATCGCTCCGCTGCATGCCGACCGAGGTGGCATTGATCACCAAATCCACATAGTTGAGCACCTCGGCAATACGCGAATTTTCCCAGGAAATTGATTCAATGCGCTCAGTGGGACCGGCCAGACGATCGCCGGAAAAATAAGGCCGCAGTTCTTTCGCAAGCGCGCGGGCCTTCTCCTCGGTCCGGTTGCAAAGCACCAGCCGCTCGACACCTTCCAAGGCACATTGCACAGCGATTGATCGCCCCGCTCCCCCACCCGCACCAAGCACAAGGACCCGGAGATCGCGCAGATCCATGGAAAATTCCTGGCGGATCGCACGCACAATCCCCGGACCGTCCGTGCTGTAGCCAATCAGTTTGCCACCCTCAATGAGCACCGTGTTCACAGCCTGCATTTTAGCAGCATGCGGATCTACTTCATCCACCAAGCGCAGCGCGTCCGCTTTGTGAGGAATCGTCACATTAAATCCGAGAAAGTCATTCGCACGGAACAACTGAAATGCTTCCTTCAATTCTTCAGGGCGCAGATGAACCCGAACATATGAAATCTCTTTCCCCAGTGAGTCCAATGCCGCCTGGTGCATCGCCGGTGAGCGCGAGTGCAACACCGGATCGCCGATCACTGCGAGGCGCGCGGGTTTGGCAAGATCCTTGGTGGCCTGTTTCCAGTTCCGAAGATCTTCGATCGTGTATTCGTCTTTCACAGTTGTCGGAGGTTACGCCGCGATGCGTGCCGGAGTTGCACGGAAGCGCTTAAGCACTTCGTCTTTACCCAGATATTCCAGCATATGGTAAAGGCTCGGACCGACGGAGCGTCCGCTTGCAGCAACACGTGCCGCATGCACGTAATCTTTGACCTTCAGTCCATTGTCCGTCGCCAATTGCTTGAGCGCCTGTTCAATGTTCTCAGAAGTCCATGCCTCAATGGTCTCAAATTTTTCCGCAAGCTGCGCGAGCCGCTCAAGTGCCACCGGCTCCGCGAATACCTTGGCCACGCTGTCTGGATCAAAGGCGTAATCTTCTTCAAAGAAATAACGAATCCAATCCGGCACATCCGAGAGATGTTTTACTTTTTCCTTAACCATCGTAAGCGCGCCACGAAGGCGATCGCCGCTCTCCACCGCGATGCCGGCTTTTTGAATGTAAGGAAGACTCAATTCCTCAAAACGCTCGATCGGCATCTGGAGCAAATACTGTCCGTTGAGCCAAAAACATTTATCGATGTCGAAAGCCGCGTTACGCCGGTTCACTTTGTCCAAATCAAAAAGCTGGATGACTTCATCGATGTCAAGTTTTTCGCGATTATCCTTCGGCGACCATCCGAGCAGGCACAAATAATTGCGCACCGCTTCCGGCGCATAACCCTGCTCCACATACGAGGCAATGCTCGCCCCCTCGTCACGCTTGCTCATCTTCGATCCGTCACGGTTCAGGATGAGCGGGATGTGCGCAAAGGATGGCGGCCTGGCACCCAGCGCCTCATACAACTCAATATGCTTAGGCGTGTTCGAAAGGTGGTCCTCACCACGAATCACATGGCTGATCTTCATTTCCAGATCATCCACGACATTCACAAAATGGAAAATCCACGAGCCGTCCGGACGCCGGATCGTCATGTCTGGCTCACCGCTGCGATCAAACTCAATCGAGCCACAGACGAGATCATTCACGACCACAGGTTTGCGCGGCGAGCGAAAGCGGATCGAGCCATCGTCTTCATAAACTGCGCCCTTTTCCTCAAGCACCGCGAGGTGTTTTTCGTAAATAGCATTGCGCTCGCTCTGGAAATAAGGCCCCAGATCGCCACCGGCTTCGGCGCCCTCATCCCAGTTCAACCCCAGCCAGCGAAGACCTTCATAAATGGCACCAACGGCCTCGGTGGTGTTGCGGTTTTTATCAGTGTCCTCAATACGGAGGACCAATGTGCCTCCGTGTTTGCGGGCATATAACCAGTTGAACAAAGCCGTGCGGGCACCACCCACATGGAGGAAACCCGTCGGCGACGGTGCAAAGCGAACTCGAATGTCAGAACTCATAGGAAAACGAACACCTTGTCAGCCCCGCATCCCTCGGGAAAGCGCGAAATGCAGCTTCCGTGAGATTTTCTAAAAGATTGTAATGGTAGGGTTTCACTCCATAGCAAACCGCGTGGACATGGTCGAAAGTGACACCATGAATACAATCCTGTCATCCATCGCCGCTGCGAAATTCCCATTCTACCTGCTCGTATTACCGTTCCTCCTCATTGGCTGTGATCAGCGGAAGGCGGACGTCGATGCC
>JBGTCP010000477.1:0-1697 GCA_041748815.1 Chthoniobacterales bacterium | reverse complement strand
CAAAAATCTGGTCCATCATCACCGGTGGGATGCCGGTTCCTTCATCTTCGATTTCCACACAGACAAGCTGGCCGCCATCTGGCGCAGAGCCTCTTTGATTGAAGGCCCGGACCGTGATGGTGCCGATTCCAGGCGTGGCCTGCTGGCCGTTAATGACGAGATTGTTGATCACCTGGCTGAGCTGGCCAAGGTCTGCGGATACTGGTAACAGGTCGTCAGCCACTTTCAGCACGCATCCTACCTGACTTCCGCGCAGCGCGAACGAGCTTACCTCTTTGAGCATCTTGCCGATGTTGCAAATCGTGCGCACAGGGTTACCACCTTTTGAGAATGTGAGTAATTGCTGGCTCAGCTCTTTGGCGCGGAGACCAGCCTCCAGAACCTCACCGAGAATCACATCTTCTTCATCTTCGGCCATCTGCCGCTCGGACATGAGGAGAGAAACATTGCCTACCACCGCGGTGAGGATGTTGTTAAAATCGTGGGCTATACCGCCGGCAAGCACGCCGACCGAATCGATTTTATTGCGCCGCATTTGTTCCTGCGCGAGGAGGTATTTCTGCGTGACGTCATGCAGGAGGACCACGGCTCCCGATATTTCGTGATCCCGCAGCATCGGCGCGAAAGTTGCGGTGAGAAAACGTTCGCTACCATTGATCGACGTAGGTATCGGCAGTTCACCGGACTCCAGACTGACCCGCTGTTGCATGCTCTTTTTTGCGCATTCACGCACGATGCGCACCCACTCGCTGCCGAGTGTCTCAAAGATCGAATCCAGCGCTCTCCCGGTTAGGCTGTCCGAATCCACTCCAAATAGTTCGCCACCCTCTTTGTTCACAAACTGGACGCTTCCGTGAGCGTCCACTGCGATGACAACTTGGTCGATGGAGTCGAAAAGCACGGCAAGGAGTTCTTTTTCCTGCTTGAGAAGTGCCTCGGTGCGGTGCTGGGCGTCGAGAGCTTTTTGCTGATCCCGCCGGGCCGCCTCCAAGCTCTCCGCCATCGCATTGCAAGCGTCTGCGACTGTTTGCATCTCAGAGGAGAAGGGCCCGCGGATACGGTAGGCAAGATCTCCGCTACCGATTTTTGAAAGAGCGGTCTGCATGGTTTCCTTGGCGCGTTCCAGCAGGGCGGACTCAGGGCAGGCAGAGACGTACATCCAGTGGACTTCGGGAATTACCGAAAATAAAACCACCCATGATTGACCGTCCTCAGTGACCCCCACCTTTCCACTGCCAGCAGCAAAAAGTGCTTCGAGATCCAACAGTCCGAAAGGAGGTTCCAGCTCAGTATAACTCGCTTTGTAGACGCTGCCTTTTTCCTGGGAAATGTTTAGCGGAATGGATCCGTGCAACAACACATCGCCGTCCCGGGTAAGAATGAGACTGGATTCTTCGGGGATGGCTTTCGAGCCTGCGATGCCTTCAAACAAAGGGCCGAGCGGCACATCGATACTCCAAAGACCGACAAATTCATCTTCCAGATAAACCGGGATCGACGCTGAGGTAATCAACCCCTCATTTGCGTAGTCAATCGTCGGTGGCGTCCAACGGATACCACGATCCGGCGCACTTTCAGGCTTCACAGACACGTAGGTGTGGTAGGTGCTCCAGTCGAAATCCGGTGGCACCGCCGTTTTCATATCGATGTAGGGAAATTGAATCGAGACGTTGGTGACGTCCTGATAATAAACCCAG
>JBGTCP010000476.1:0-10168 GCA_041748815.1 Chthoniobacterales bacterium | reverse complement strand
CACGCTACACTGGGAGCACCAGGGAGATAAGAGCCCCCTCAACAGCCAGCCTTGGCGCGAACTCATGGGAGGCAGATCGGGTTCAAGAATTAATTGTGGGAAATCTATTGGAGGTAAAGTCTCTGCCTACGACAATTTGGTCCGGCGATACAGAGCACGAAAAGCCGCGACAGGTGTGGGATGCAGTTCCGGATTCCGGGATGTTCATTCTTCGCCAGCAACGTCTGTGGACATTCACTGACCTGGGTCTCAGCGAAGAACCTCTTCGGGCAGCCGTTGAGCCAGCAACAGTGAGACCGACCCTCGCGAGAACATGGATCGCAGATAATGATAAACGTCGCTGGCTCATGGCGTTGCTAAATGAAACGCTAAAGAACCACATGGGTAGATTCGGGATCAGGAAGGACATCAAGGGCCGATTCTTTTTCAAGGCCAACACGGATGGCACTCCCCGGAGATGGGGGAACCCTGGTGATCGCGAACGAGAAGTGGCCGCCAAGAAGCTAAGTTCCGACGGCAATTCTCACTTCTTCGTTCATGCAGCAGCCTATTTAAAGTTTGAGCAGCTCGGAGATCGTTTTTTCATAAAGATCGAGCCAAGCTATATTTTCACAGAGGACGGCGAAAATCCCCTTGCTCCTAAAGCTACAGGAAAACTCTCAATTCAGTGGAGTGGCCAACAAAGGAATGACACGATTATTCGTAATCTTCTCTTCTGGACCAAGGTCATCGCGAAGGGGCAAAAAGAGTTCTCCATTCCCTCGGGCGGCGAGGAAATAGTGATTTCCGGCGTACCTGCATCTGCCCGCACAGAGCGTGGCATCGAAGTGGACGAGGTTGCAATTGGATCTCTCCTAAACATCGGTGCCGACTCGGAGGATGATCTTGAGGAGGCGGCGCGGAGCATAGAACTCGTTGAGGGTGAGGAGGATTCTGATGAGACGAAAGAGAGCGACTAAACGAAATCGCCCCGCGTTTTCCTATCCGAAGCACCTGGAGCCGACGAGCGATCAGACAGTCCAGGATAAAACAGCCGCAGCCGAACAAGATTCAGGTTCTGCGGTTTCCCTTGCCGAGCGATTGATTGAGCAGGCTCCCCCGACATTTTCGAGCTTCTTTATTGAGGAACCGAGGCTTGTCTTTGGTGATGGCGAACTCTGTGCCGATCCCAAAACGGGGATCGCGGCCTACGGACCGATCACATCTGGACTTACCAAACGTGAAATCCGCGTCGGAGTCAGCGGCACTGGCCAAGGTATCGACGCCATGCGCACTTATCTTGATCTAGCCCATTCGCGGATTGAGCCAGGCCGCAATTCGAAGGGTAAATTCTTTGATGCCTTCTGCTTTCCTGATTTCCCGGGCATCGACAAGTCCTTCCGCGTCACCTTCAGCACCGACCAAAGAATTCAGAGGTCGATCCCTATGGACTACTTCAAAAACGCGGTGAAATCCAATAATCCAGCGACCCGACTGCGGGATGTTATCGCGCTCGTTACTAGAGAACTCAGTGCTCTTGCAACGGTGGAGCCGAATCCTGACGTGGTCGCTATCGTGCTGCCGCCAGGCGTGGAAGCCGCGTGTAAGACCATTGGCGCAGAATTCGCGTCTCTCAAAATCAAGCTCACTCCGGTCCAAAAACTACATCGCAAGTTGGAAAAAGCGAAGCAAAGAGGCCAGGAAATCCTCGGTTTAGTGTTTGACGAATCGGAGGTGCAGGACGGGCAAACTGGCTTTTGGAATATCCATCATGCCCTCAAAGCTCACGCGATGAGTTCGGGGCTCACGACACAATTGGTATGGGAGAACACGCTTCGTGGCCAAAGTGGCAATCAAGATCCAGCTTCGACCGCGTGGAACTTTATGACTGCGCTCTACTACAAGGCGGGGAACATTCCTTGGCAATTGGAGCGAGTTCCTCAGAACACCTGTTACGTTGGAGTTTCATTTTTCAAAGAAAGTCCACACCCTGATGCCGGCATGCAATCAAGTCTGGCGCAGGTATTCTCCGGTGCTGGAGAGGGTCTTGTGCTGAAGGGGGAACGCGCTTTCGTTGACAAAAAACGTGATCGGAAGGCGCACTTAGACGAACGCGGAGCAGAGCTGCTTCTGAGTCGAGCCCTGGCAACTTATGAAGCTGTGCATCAAAATCGGCCTACACGTGTCGTGGTTCATAAGACAAGCCGCTACTGGCCCGAGGAACTCTCAGGCTTCAAAAAGGCTTTGGGGGATATACAGAGATTCGACTTTCTGGCGTTGGAACATCTTGATCATCGATTTATGCGATGCGGCAAGGAACCACCATTGCGGGGCACCGTCATCAGCCTCACCGACATGCATCACGTGCTTTACACTCAAGGCTATATCCCGTTTCTCCGAACTTACCCCGGCATGAGGATTCCGAATCCCTTGGAGATCGTTGAGCACCACGGCGATTCAACCACTGAAGTCATTTGCAGCGAGATTTTGGCGCTGACCAAAGTGAATTGGAACAGCTGCTTCTTTGGAAGTTCGGTGCCGATAACCATTCGGTTCGCAAAAAGCGTCGGAAAGATCATCGCCGAACTGCCGCCCGGCGTGAATCCTCAAACTAAATATAAGTTCTACATGTAGTCGGCCGGCTGGACGACCTCGAAAAGTTGAAACCGAGTGGTGACAGCTCACCGGGCATTGCGTGCCGGATGACGTCTTTCGCTGGCCATGAGAATTCATGTTCAGCACACACTATTCCTATGTCCACTGATCCCACGCTGAATGGACCGTCCCGCAGAAAATAGTCATCTGACCGTAAGCGTCAGCTGAAGAGCCTTACAGGATAGTCTTGACGAGCGAGAGGTATAATAGGAAGAGTCTTCATGATTTAGAATTCCTGCGAGTGAGGAGAGTTAGATTTCACCGTGGAGTATGTTTTCCAATTTTCGGGCCTCACCATACTTGAATGATTTGATCGAATCAAGATCGCTAGTGGAGCTTGGAAGACCGAGGGACGGGTCGCGCTGAGTTCCAGACCAGGTGCCACGGCCAACCGGAAATGGCAGGACAGCCCTGACGCGACGTTTCCCCGAGAAGGTTGCGTCGGCTGGGGGAGCCTAGTGAGAGGTAATATGTGGTCGAAAGCCGACAATCTAATTTGATGGCGAACGACCACAATTCTACTTGTCGCCGCTCGGCAACATGGTAATATGCCTTAATGAAAGCCCGCACAATACGTGATGTAGCAGCACTTGCCCGCAAACGTCGCACTCAGCTGGGCTGGTCACAGGCCCGGCTTGCCAGCGCGGCCGGTGTTGGCCGGGAATGGATCGTCGAATTTGAAAAGGGCAAACCCACAGTCGAGTGGGGCCTAGTGATAAGGACGCTTAAGGAACTTGGCCTGACCATCGCTTTGGATATTGAAGAATCCACGTCGCACCAGCACAGCGGCGAGGGCGGCGAGAGTGATGTAGATGCAATCCTGGGGCGGCACCGTAAATCATGAGCGCAACGCTTCTCGCCATTGCGGATGGTCGTCTGATGGGCGAAGTAGTCTGGTCGAAGAACCGCCTTTCGTTCCGCTACGATTCCGGGTGGCAGTCAGATAAGAAGGCATTTCCACTTTCTCTCTCGATGCCGTTGGTGGTTCAGGAGCATGGCCATGCTGCTGTCGAGGCGTTCCTGTGGGGATTATTGCCGGACAACGACGCTGTGCTCGAGCGATGGGGGCGGCGGTTTAAAGTGTCAGCCCGGAATCCGTTCCGGCTCATTGAACATGTCGGGGAGGATTGTGCCGGGGCAGTCCAGTTTGCCCGGCCCGACCGGCTGGACGACTTGCTCGGTGAGTCCTCGGGAAAACCGGCTGTCAAGTGGCTAAGCCCCGATGACCTCACGGAACGGATAGCCCTCCTGGTAAGGGATGCAGCGGCTTCCAGGTTGGGTGGAGACACCGGTCAATTCAGCCTCGCCGGGGCCCAACCAAAGATTGCCCTCTACCGTGATGCAAAGACTGGAAGATGGGGCATCCCCGAAGGACGCACGCCAACGACTCACATCCTAAAACCTTCGACAGGAGCCTTCGAAGGCCAGATCGAAAACGAGCACTTCTGTTTGAGGCTCGCGATGGAGCTGGGTTTTCCCACGGCTGGGTCATGGTTGATTCAGAGCGGGGAAATACCCGTGATCGTGATTGAGCGCTATGACCGGCTTGAAAAGGCAGGACGCATGAAGAGGGTGCATCAGGAGGATTTCTGTCAGGCACTCGCATGCCGTCCGCAAAACAAATATCAGAATCTGGGCGGTCCTTCGGCAAAGGCAGTTGCTGAACTGCTGCGCATTCACTCGTCTGCGCCTGAAGAGGATGTTCAGCGTTTCGCCGACAGCCTGATTTTAAATTGGCTGATCGCGGGGACCGACGCGCACGCAAAGAACTACTCGCTGCTGATCGGTGCATCCTCCAAGGTGCGTCTGTCACCTCTTTACGATCTCGCAAGCTCGCTGCCTTATCCGAAACAGATTCAGCCGCGCAAAGCCACTCTTGCGATGAAAATTGGCAGAGAATACCGGGCACACAATATAGGAAAGCAGGAATGGGAAAACTGCGCACGCGAACTGCGCCTCTCCCCCTCCGAACTCATTGGCCGTATCGCAGACCTAGCCGACCGGATCCCCGGTGCAGCTGAACGAACAGGAGGAGAGCTTATCCATGCCGGCATGGAACATCCTGTCATTCCCGAGTTGATCGAGAGTATTGCCAAGAATGCGAAACGGTGCCTGAAGGCATTGGTATAGCAGGGTCCTGGTTCCGTTGGTCGTCCAGTTCTTCCTGCATTTTGAGGTAGCCCGGCTTCTGCTTCATTGCTGCGCTTCAGCTTTGTCCCATTCAACGCGCTAAACGCGCGCATCATCAAGAACGAGGATTGCACTGCAATGAGCTGATCCTGTTTCGGCATTTGCGCGCTCCCATTCCTGAGTCGCGCACTCTCAAGCGTTCAAACCCCCAAAACAAGAACATCTATGAAACATAACCATGAGATGCAGCAATGGCCGGACGCGTGCCGGGACTTATCGGAACGTCAACAATGGAGATCTCTCAGCTTGAGGATGAAACAATGGCAGAATGCGCGACTCAATCAGCGCAATAGCCGTCATCTCTTCCGACGAAAGGTCTAGCGTGGGTTGGCAACAACAAACGTTGGCAGGCGCAGGTGGCAGGCGGGCATTGGCTCGTCTGCCACCAATGCATGCCGTAACCAAGCGCGCATGTCAGATGCCGGCAATTTGCTGCTTTTGATCCCAAGAGGTTCGTCGTGAAGATAAAAATGGGAGGCTTCATCTCCGGGCTGAAAACAAAAATTCATGCAAAACAATCTCGTTTTTTTACAGTTCAGCCGCGATCAAGTCGAAGCCTGCGATTTCGGTGATTTTATGGCGCAATTCAACCCAACGGTTCTTCCCAGTGGGAGGGGATTGCGAGGGTTGATGAACCAGTTGATCTTCGTTGTCGCCGGTTACAATGATGATCCACGAGAGGTCTACTCTGTTCCTGAAATCCGGATTTTTTTCCGTGCGCTTTATGAGCAGTGGCCATTCTGGTTCTACTTTTGCCGGCTTGATGGCGAGTTCTTGTGGGTAATGATGTTCTGCTGCCTTGAGAGTCTTTCGGCGGTGAAGGTGCAGGGCCAGCCCAACTGCCAGGTCGCCTACGACCGCCTTGAGTTGGTTGCTTTTTTATCCCGTGGCCTGGTGATGATGTCTTCGATGTGCGAGCGCGCTGGAATGTCAGAGCGCGAGATCTACGAGCGGACGAGGGACGTGTTTGTCTATTTCAAGTTGCCATTTGACGCACCCATGCCGGAGTAAAGATGCGCTCTGCAGGTTAGAGGCTCGCGCAGGGATCAAGTTCTCGATGGCAGAGCGAAGGAGAGTCAAAGCTCCCAAACAAAAACAGCGATGACTATTAAAAATCGCTATCAGCAGCAGGGCCGGAAACGGCAAAACGAACTTTCACATTCAGCACAAGGACCGGAGGCGGATGCATTTCTCTCCCCTAAAAAAGAATACAAAGACACTGCGACGCAACTGGACTACAAGCTCGCCTTCACTCAGACAATGCTCACTGCCGGAAAGGGTGGGGTGCCCAGTTTGATCGATTTTGTTGAAGCTTCGCCTCCGATCATGGTGGATCTATCACGGTGCATTGACCGGTGGGCTGATGCTCTCGGGCTTGATAAAGCTGCCGCTTGGAATTTCTTTCAAGCTCATCAACTGTCCAAGCCGGCAGCAGTTAAAGACCCGGCCCATCTGCGGCGGTACCTATTCTTTGTAGCAAAATATCGAGTGCTGGATTTGGCGCGTCGCCGGAGGGTATTGACCGTGAGTTTAAGTGCGATTGAGGATGGCGAGAGAAAATCGATATTCGATGCAGAAGCCCTCGCGAGAGCAAGGGAACGGGAATGGCTAGATGAGCGGCGGGAAATGTTGGCCGAACTTTTGCAGAGTGGCACTTTATTGACGATTGATCAGAAGGTTCTGCATGCATGCCTTGCCATGTCGGGTGAGTGCAGCCAGCAAGAGATCGCTTCCATCTGTGAGTGCAATCAAAGTACCGTCAGTCGCTCGCTGCTCCGGGTTCGTGCCCGGCTAGAGGAGGAAATGGACATGAACTTCTGATTTGCTGCATTCGCTGAAACTTCGTCTTAATTATTTTCCGAAGAGATTGCCTGGCCTTTTTGTGGTTCCCGCAGCCGATATGTTTGAAGTTGGACGAGTTTGTCTTTCAGGTAAATTGCTGCCAGAAATTCTTTCTGCGGATTGCAGTTTTCGATGCGTTCTGTCAGTTCTGGATTGTACGGGAACGGATCAGCTCCGGCATCGCGCAGGATTTGCAGCCCGTCCTTCGATAGATAGTCGAGTGCGCTTTTTGTGATCCCAAGTCTGACCAACACGATGCCGATTCCGACGTCTTCGTGTTGCTGGCGGGCAAAGTCGCCGATGATCGCAGCGGCAGGACCTTGCATGTAGAGCCGGACCAGGAGATTGAGCATGTCCCCGGTGGAGTGTGAGTCGAGTAGGGTTGATGAAGTATTCATACCGAAACCACGTGTTTGAGCGGGCGATTTATGCACCGTTTGGAAAGATGAAATTTGCATGCTGGTCGTGCATAATTCTGCATTGTCGAAGCGTGGAAGGAGTATGGGGCATGAATTTTTCACAGACGACTTCGGATTAGAACGCAGCTTTTTGGATGAGGTGGTCGTGGAGATCCCGCTCATGGAGCCGGCCGGGCAGGCTTTGGACCTTACCGCCCGCTCGCTCTGCGAACACACGCTCATTGTGGGCAACACCGGGTCCGGCAAGACCACGCTGATGAACCATTTCCTTCAGCAGTCCATTGCGTTTCGGGCGGCGGATGAACATCTCAAATGCGGTCTGTTTATTTGTGATTTTAAAGCAGATGACACAGTAGGCCGGGTTGAAGGTTGGGCCGCACAGTGTGGACGGGGCGACGATGTCATCGTGCTTCGTTCCGGTTCTCGTTTTGCATACGACCCTTTTGCGCAGGCCGGCAGCCTCGTCGATGCCGAGAAGGCTGCGTACAAACTAGGCATCGGCACCGATTTTGGCGGAGACAATGTCTACTGGTCCCAAACGCGTGATGCGATCCTTCGTTCCGCGCTGACCACATGCCTTGTTGCACATGGCAGGCTTGATTTCCATCGGACAATGCAGTTCCTGTCCCGTCTTCTTCTGCTTCCGATGGCGGCGAGATCCGGGGAGGCACAAGCTGTCGTCGAGGTCGCTGCTGCCATCGATTGTGCGTCTGCAGAGCTGGAACCCGGCGTGGCGAATCGCTTGGAGTTCGCATCCAAGATGCTGTTGATTTACCTGAAGCTTGATCCCCGAACTCAAGGCATTCTGCGCTCGTGCCTCGCCTGTTGCCTGGAACCTCTTCTCGAGTATGAAGCGGCTGCGATTTTCTCGCAGGACGGGCGGGAGGTTGTGAATATCGCGGAGGCACTGACTGGTGGGAAGATCATCGTGTTGAGCATCAATGCGATGGACCAACCAGCACTCGCTGCAACGCTGGGCCGACTTGTGAAAAGTGATGTTTTCGGAGCAATCCAAAAACGTGTCTGCGATCCTGATGGAGATGATCGTTTGGTAGGAGTGTTCCTGGATGAATATCCCTTGGTAGCTACAGCAGATGAGCCTTTCTACGGAGACGTTCAGAATCTTCAGACTCTCAGAGCTAGACGCGGCTTTGTTGTAGCAGCAGCCCAGGGTTATGTTTCTCTGGAATGCCGACTTGGGAGGGCGGGATGGGAATCGCTGCGGATCAATTTTGCCAGCTCATTCTTTCTCCGCTCAATCGAAGAGCGAGTCGAACACCATGCGCGATTGATTCTGGGAAAAACTGAGCGCCAATCCGACAAACACCCGGACATGGAGCCCGTGCGTGCAGACTCATGGGTAATTCCGCCCGGCGGGTTGGCCCGGCTCGACCCCTTTCAGTGCTACGTTTCTCTTTCTGATGGCTTGCGGATTTCATGCCCGGTGTCATTCGAACCTCTACATGGGGCCAAAGGAATGGGCACCACCCATAACCCGCCCGATAATCTTGGGCCGGTATTGAACCAGGTTCGCCGGTTCCTTCCTTCGGTTTTAGTCGCTTCTGAGTCTATCATCGAATCCGATACAAAAGAGTCTGAGGTGCCTTTCCTAGTCCCAGAAGTGAGGTGCGAAGAGAGCAACGAGAAAATCGTCGAACTGCCGAATTTCAATGAGATCCTGGAGACTGCAGATTTTACTCCTCCAGACTCGTCCCCGGACTCGCCAGAGTGGCCTCACAACCGACCGACTTTCGGGTTGCTGGATTTGGTGCGCTTTCTCAAATCCCCCGAAGGCCTGACACTCCGTGAACAGGCGGCAAGTGAGGTCCTCCCGGAGCTAGCTCGCCGGATGGTCGTTCTGCTAAAGGAAGCCGGAGGTTTTCTGCCACGCAGAAATTGGCCATCGGTTCGGGACGCACTTTCCGACGAGCCTGGCACACAGCCCATTCGCTGGGATGTGTTAGCGGATCACTTCGATCTGCATCACGTGGATGGACTCATGTTTTTGCCGGACCCGTGCGCCGCTGGTCTCTTTGCACTCCTGAGGGACGAACCCGGAGAGGGCATCGACTTCAAGACACTGCCTCCTCTCGAGACGCTTTCTTATTATGAAGGAATTCCCATCGTGATTTTCCAGGCAGAGGAGATCAACCAATGCAATTTCTCGCGGACGTGGCAGGCGACGGTTCGCTTGGTGGATGCATTTCGTTATTCGATTTATGCAAACGGACAAATCTGTTATGACCGCAGCGTCAATGCACGGAGAGGCAGTCAAAACCAGCCTCCTCGCTGAACGCGAGACTCACTGAGGTCGAAGATTGCACCTTACGCCAGGATGAAGAGTATGTTCAGCCATGATGCATTCCTGCTGATCCGCGATCATGGGACGCAGGAGGTCGCAATCCGTCACAGCACAACAAGCCGCTGGGCGTTTGCTCACTTGCGACAACATCTGGTCCTGGCGGCAACGCCTGATTACATTCCGTGCTGGGCCGAGCGATACCTCAATGAACCAGAATACGCGGTGACTCTGCGAGCGCTTCGGTTGATTGCAAATCCGATTCTTCCGGAACTCACCCTCACCTACACCGCGAGCCGGCATCTCATGCTGCTCCTTAGCCTCTTCCTCTGGAAGGTGGGTATACCCCGCGGCATTGGTGCGCAGACCTCACTTTGTTTTGCCTATCTCCTGCGCGCCGTTTGTCCCAGCTTCAAGCAGGCCAATCTTCCCCCACTGCAGCTCATTCTGCCCCAGACGCAACCTCTTCTCCCGCCGCACATTATATGTATGTATCGCGAGCTGAGCGGATCGACGGGCGCGAATGTGGCTCTGTCTCTGGCCGAGCTCATTCAACTAAGCGAGTTCCTGCATCACCGCCCTGAGTTGGTAAATCCATCGGCCCAGCCCTACCTCCTGAAGTTACGAAAGTCGCTCACTCTCTACGTGCGGGTAGCCAACAGGCTCAACGGATACAGGCTGTAAAAATGGGGTGGATGTGTCAGTCGGCCACTTCACACCAGTTCAAAGCCATAGCCTGACGAGTTGTCTTGATGTCAAAACTCTTAAAACAAAAAAACATGAC
>JBGTCP010000475.1:0-2597 GCA_041748815.1 Chthoniobacterales bacterium | reverse complement strand
ACATTTTGCCGCGTGCATCGAGTGCGCAGGCATAGGCGGCCTTCCGGGAGGATGCTGCCCGTAAGCTCTGCGTGATCTGCCCATTGAGGAAACGCTCGCGATCCGCGCCGGTGAGGTGAAATTCTGCGCGGTGACTCAGATTGAGAATGCCGCCGCTCTTAATTGCCCGCTGATATTCTTCAGCCGAGTCGGCTTTAATCCTCATTGCGTGGGCGGAACAATCCAGGGCGGCCCCAAATGGAGACCTTTTTGGTGATTGTGGGCTTGGGCGGAGTAATAACAAGCTTCTCTTCATTGTCGGCGAGATCGGAGACACGCATCGGGCTTCCAAGCGAAGATTCAGCAGGAGCGGGTTCTTCTTCCTGAGCGATTTCATCATCCGAGCCATTTTCCCCGGTGAGCGGGCGTTTCAGGATGTTCGCGGGCGGCTCTGGCAGATGCGGCTGGTCGAGGACTGGCAGTATGGAAGGCGTGGTGGAGTCATTTTCACTCGGAGTGGCTGCGGGTTCGGTATCCGGCCCCGTGCGGGACATCGATGCGATGAGCGCTCCTGCCGGCGGGCCAACGTTGAGTTCCTCTGCAGAAGATTCTTCCGTGGTATCCTCTGATTCGATTCCGGCTTTGGCGGCAAAATCCAGAGCGTTGTCGGTTTGGGTTTCGAGTTCGGGCTCGCCTTCTTCCGCAAGTTCCTCCGGGGTGGGAATTTCCGGCTCCGTAGCGATGAGGAAAGGGAAATTATTCGCGATGGCTGAGAAGTCGAGTTCGCCATGGCCTTCTGTCATGGCTTGCAAAAGCGCCCCACCGGCCACCTGTGTTGAAGGTAGCACGAGGCCGCAATCTTCCGCGATTTTCATTCCGAATTGCACATCCTTGAGCATGTGTTTGATCGAGAAGTGCGGATCATAGTCGCCGACGAGGATCTTGGGCAACTTCATTTCACTCACGCCCGAGCGAGCGGCATTCTCGCTGAGCACTTCTGCAAAGCGCCCGGGATCCAGGCCATTCGCGGTGGTGAGTGCGAGCGCCTCGACCATGGCTTGCGTCTGCATCGCGATCATGAGGTTCATGGCAATTTTAATGAGTGTGGCGTCGCCGGTTTTGCCGATATGGATCACTTTGCGGCCCGATGCTTCTAGCACGGGGCGAGCACGCTCAAGCGCGGCTGTTTCACCGCCGATGAAATAAACGATCTGTGCATTGGCAGCCGCATCTTTGCTGCCGGTGAACGGGGCATCCAAAAATGTAGCTCCTGTCGAGCTCACGAGATCTGCGGCGGCGGCCGTCGCTTCCGGCGAGACGGTGGCATGATTGAGGACAAGATGATGCGGCTTGAGCTTGGGTTTAAGCATCTCCAGCACGGAGGTCAGTGCTGCGGGATCGGCGACAAAAATCTGGAGAATTTCGCAGGTGTCGGCCACAGCTCCGGGGGATGGGAGGAAATTGGGAACCGGTTTCGGGGTGCGGTTCCAGACGTAGGTCTGAAATTTTGCACGGCGCAGATTTTCCGCAACGCGGCTGCCGATGATGCCAAGACCTATCACGCCGGCTTTTTTCCTGCTTCTGAATCCCATATTAAGACTAACTTCATACACTGCCCCCCCGCCGTGTCAATCTCAGTGCCCTGCGCCAACGGGACGATCGCAATTGAAAAGGAAGGGATTCGCGCCAAGTTCGCAAAGCGCGGCAAGGATTCAGAGAGAATCCCAACGGGATTCCATCCTCCAGCCCAGGGTTGCGAGCCGCGAGCTACCCTGGGTATGAACAAAAGAGACCATCAACTGTGAAGGAGTTGTATCCGCAGCGAACAAGGGCAGTAGCCTTGTCCAGATGCGAAATTGCGACTAAGCTCTTGCCGACATGACCAATACTGCTCCGAATTCCACATTCCCGGAAATGCTCGCTGCCATCCACGCCAGCGAATCGGTCCTGGTGCTGGCTCATCAGCGGCCGGACGGCGATGCCATTGGCTCACAACTCGCCATGGCGCTGGCACTGGACCAGCTCGGGAAATCGGTCACGGTGTGGAACCACGATCCGGTGCCAAAAAAATTCCTCTTCCTCGAAGGCGCAGATCGCATCACCCACCCACCGGCTTATTCCGTAGACTTCGATCTCGCCATTGTGCTGGATAATTCGGACCGCACCCGAGTGGGGAGTCCGCTTGACAGCGTGGGCAAGTGCAATGGGTGGATGAATATTGACCATCATGTGACGAACGGGCGTTATGGGGATTGGAATTTCATTTTGCCCACCGCTCCGGCAGCAGGTGAAATTTTATACGACTTCCTGGTGTCGTCGCAGATCAAAATCACATCAGGCATTGCCGCCGCGCTGTATGTGGCCATCTCGACGGACACGGGATCTTTTCAATATGCCTCGACCACGCCGCACACAATGGAGGTCGGCGCGGCTTTGATGCGGGCGGGCGCGGATATCGATCTCATCGCTCAGCAAATTTATCAATCGTATCCGCTGGCGCGGGTGCGGCTTTTGCATTTGATGTTGGGCACTTTGGAACTCGCGGCCAATGACCGGATTGCGTCCATTGCGCTCACGCAAGAGATGCTCGCGGAGGCGGGTGCAAAGCGGGAGGACAC
>JBGTCP010000474.1:0-4677 GCA_041748815.1 Chthoniobacterales bacterium | reverse complement strand
TGATATTTATTATTGAGGCATCATTGCTGGGATCGGTGGGCGGTCTTCTGGGTGCGCTGGCCGGTGGTGTGCTTGGTGTGCTTTCGATGGTTTTTTCTTACGGGACATTTGTGTTTGGCGCACTACCGCTGGGTGCGTTGTTGTTGTGTGTGCTGGTCTCGATCAGCGCAGGACTTTTGCTGGCATCGCTGGCTTCGGTGTATCCTTCTCAGAAGGCCGCCCGCCTGGCGCCAATGGAGGCCATGCGCATTGAATAATATGACGACCTCACCTTCACCATCCGTATCGGCACCCGTGGGTTCTGAGCGCCGCGTGATCATCCGCACCGTGAATTTGCAGAAGCGATATCTCATGGGCGATGTGGAAACGGTCGCCCTCAAAGGGGTGGATGCGGAGATTTACTCCGGGGAATTTATTTCTGTGATGGGACCATCGGGCTCGGGCAAGAGCACGTTCTTTAATATGATTGGCGGATTGGACAGTCCGAGCAGCGGACGCGTGTTCATCGATGAAGTGGATGTTGCGCAGCTCACTGCAGTGGAACTGGCATTTTTGCGCTGCCGCAAAATCGGGTATATTTTTCAAAGCTACAATCTGGTGCAATACATGACGGCACTGGAAAACGTGACCATCCCGATGACCTTCGCCGGTGTGCATGCGGATGAGGCGAGGGTGCGGGGGATGGATATTCTGGGGATTGTGGGATTGCGCGAGCGCTGGTTTCACCGGCCTGTGGAGATGTCGGGCGGCCAGCAACAACGTGTGGCAATCGGGCGCTCTCTGGCCAATAATCCGGCCATCCTGCTTTGCGACGAGCCCACGGCGAATCTGGATATTAACACCGGCCAGGAGATTCTGGAAATCCTGCAAGGCCTGAATAAAGACCGTGGTGTGACTATCATCTGTGCAACTCATGACCATCGAATGCTGAATATCTGTGACCGGTTGATGTGGATTCGCGATGGCGGCATCGAGCGCATTGCGAATCGTGATGAAGTGGAAATCGAGCTTGGCTCAATCGGAGGAGAGGAATGAAGGCTTTCATTTCCACGCTGCTGATCATTGCTGCCGCAGGTTTTGCGCATGCTCAGAATTTCCGTGCGGATGTGGAGCAACTCACGAGCTCGGCGAACAGGCTCTCGGGCCTGCCAGGCAATGAGGCTGCGGCACAGCACGTGGAAGCGCGTCTTGCGGAGATCGGTGTGGACGAGGTATTTGTGCAGCGCTTCCCATCGGTGCAGGCAGTGGTGTCGCGGTGCGATTTGGAGCTGGCAGGCTCAACTCTTGCATTGGAGCCGATCCGGCCGAATGGCATTGTGCCGCCGGTCACTCCGCCTGAAGGAATCACGGGGCGCATTTTGCGTGCGGGTGCCGGCAGGTTGGCAGATTATACAGATCGGGATCCCGAGGGTGCGATTGTGGTTCTCGATTACAACACGGGCGACACTTGGCTACAGGCATTCCGACTCGGAGCTGCGGCTGTGATCTTCGCGACACGCGGAGAAACCTCTTCCGAGCATGCGCATTACGTCTATGCGAATACCAACCTGCCGCGTTTTTATTACGATGGCGATCCGGCGGAACTCGTGGAGGGAGCGGAGGCTACGATTCACTCGGCGGTGCAATGGGAGCCGGTTTTGGCAAGTAATGTGTTTGGTTTGATCCGGGGAACTGATCCGGAATTTTACCTGGGCCGCGAGGAAATGATGATCGTGGGAGCGCCGCTGGACTCATTTGGTGAAGTGCCGAATCTCACTCCCGCAGCACGTGGTGCGGCAAATGTGGCAGGCCTGCTGGGACTTGCCGAGAGGGTCGTGCAAGCGCCGCCCCGCCGTCACACACTGGTGGCATTTTTCAACAATCAGGCGAGAGGATTTGAAGGATCGCGGGTGTTTTACCGGGCGATCGATGGCAATATCCGTGAGACGGCAGCCACGCTGGATTCCCGTGAGGACTCCCTGCGGCAGGAGGTGGAATTCCTCGGAGAGCTCCAGCGGATCCTGCTCGATGAAGATCCGTTGGCTTCGGCGGGCGGTTTGAAGACACAAATCTTCAACCGGATGCGGCTGGCAGCGGATGAGGAGATTGAAAACTCACGGGCAGACATGGGGACGCTCCGGCAGGATATCGAGCGCCTGAATCGCCAGCAAAACCTTTTGGCTCCGGATGCGGAGGAATTGAAGGAAATTTTCAGCAGACTCGAAGTGATGCGGGACCGGCTGGAAACCATGGAAGAACCGCATGCGGAATGGAATATTTTCCGACGTGCTTTGGCGCGGGACGAACTCGCTCCAACGGCTGCGGATCATCGCTACGGACAGGTGGTTGGGATCGTCCGCAACGAGGTGGATGGCCGCCTTGCGGAACTCGAAAATGAGGAAATCGCACTCCAGGCGGATCGTGCGTTGTATGATGCATTGTCGCAGTTTCAGATTGTTCTGCATATCACGACGCGTTTCGGCGACGGCACAGACCGCTGGGGTTTTGTTTTCGGGCGCGGATCAAGAATGGGTAGTGACAGGGATCAGCCCGGCCTTTACGGGCGGGTGCTGCAGGCCTTCAAAGCAACAGCGGAGGAAGCATTCACTCCTTTCAGCGGATTTGAATACTCGCCGCTCAATCCCGACCAGCAGCTCTACGGAGCGGATACACTGGCTCACGGCGGAGAGATCGCCGGACGGTATAGTATTTTTAACTGTTTGGTGGCCACTGTGGCGGATCACTTTCCCCGCGAGGGGACGCCTCAGGACACGGTCGACCGGTTGAATCTGGATCGTATTGAGCAACAGATGCAGGAGTTCACCGGACTGCTTTTGCTCGCATCGGATAAGGATGGTTTTTCAACGAACGTGCCCATTGCCAGACATGTGCGCTACCTTCAACCCCGCTTCAATGACATGCGAATGAGTGGCTCTCTTGCGATGCGAAGGACCCGTGGCAGTTCGATTGCAAACCGGCCGGCTGCTGGCGCGATTGTGCAGGTGATGCCATGGCATCCGCAGTTCCGGCTGCGTGCGGTGCATCCGGAGATCCTCTACAGTCCAAGGAAGCCGGTTGCTTTTGATAATTTCATGGTGGTGCGGACTGCCGCCAATGGTGCGTTGACATTGCATCCGCTCAACTCGGGTGTTCCCACCGAATTTGGCATGGGCATGCTCTTCGACGAACAAGGGCAGGTCACGGCGGTCAATGAACAGGCAGCAGCTACGCAAATCGCAACCCGCATGAATCTCCTTCCGGTGCAGGGTGGATCGGTGGTTGCGCCGCCGCATATGTTGCCGGGATTTGGAGAGGTGCTCAACGGGCGCACCAACAGTCCTTTCCATCAATCCCGCTCGTTCATCGCATCGCATGACGGTGTGGTGTATTGGTATGTGGAAGACAAGGTGCCATCGATCAAAGTATTCGGCACACGCTCGGCGGTAGCGATGAACATGCAGGAAACCTCGCTCGAAGGGTTTGGCGATGCGGCTTACGGAGCGGGACTTTTGATGCGGCAGGCATGGAGCTTCCCAAGAATAAGTCTGCTCGGATCGGGAGATCTGCTGGGCTTGAATGATGAGCGTCTCTCGGCCATGCGTCTGCGTGGCGTGACCAATGTTTCCGTTGAGGATCTCAATGCCCGTGCGCTTGACCTTCATGAAGAGGCGGAATCCGCACCGGATGTGGCAACTGCGGAGTCACTGGCCCTTTCGTCTTTTATGACGAGCCTGCCGGTTTACGAAAATGTCCGGCGCAATCTGGATGACCTTGTGCGCTCGGTGCTCATCCTGCTGGCCATGGCGGTGCCGTTTGCATTTGCGCTCGAGCGTCTGCTGGTTGGAACTCCCTCGATTTACAAGCAGATCTTGTGGTTTGTGGGCTTTTTCATTGCGACATTTCTTTTGCTGTATCTCACGCATCCGGCTTTTGCGGTTTCCAATGCGCCGATGATTATCTTCCTTGGCTTCGCCATCATTGTGCTTTCGGGGCTGGTGATTTTCATCATTATGCAAAAGTTTGAGATCGAACTAAAGCGGCTGCAGGGAATGGCGATGACTGTGCATTCGGCAGATGTGTCGCGCTTCAGCACGATCATGGCCGCGATGAGTATGGGCATTTCGACGATGCGGCGGCGTCCGGTGCGCACTGCGCTCACGGCAGTTACGATCATTTTGCTGACCTTTACGATACTGTGTTTTGCATCGTTCGGCGGCTCGCTGGGAGTCGCGCAACGCTTCATTGCTCCGTTGCCGGGATATGCAGGATTGTTGGTGCATCGCATCAATTGGGCGGAACTCGATCCCGCCCTGCTGGATGTGCTGGATGGACGGATCGGTGCTGAGGAGACATTGACTGCGCGGTATTGGTTAAGCCCGGAACCCTTGCTTCCAGTGACCACAGCGCTTGCCCGCGAGGATGGATCCAGTCCGGCGGAAATCAAAGGCGTGCTGGGGATTCAGGCGGAAGAACTCAGGCTGCGTGAAGATTTACAGGAAATTTTTGGCGAACCCGGTGAGGGTTTTGAGGAATCGATTTGGATGACGGAGGCGATCGCGAGTGTATTGGAAGTTTCACCCGGCGATCGTGTGCGTTTGAATGGACGCTCTCTCACGGTAGCTCCGTTCTTGAATGCAAGCCGCCTCAATGCGCTTCGAGATATGGATGGCAGTGCAATTGTGCCGGTGGACTTTGACA
>JBGTCP010000473.1:0-5282 GCA_041748815.1 Chthoniobacterales bacterium | reverse complement strand
TCCCCGGTGCGGCTCGAAGTGCTTGGCGGTGCCCGCCCTGCCGAGCGAGCCGCACTGGGCCAGTATTTTTCCGTGATCCCTTATCGGCAAATCACGCATTCAGATTGGGAACGCGCGATTTCTCTTGCGTGGAAATTGCAGGCCCGTGGACTCACCTGCCCTTGGATGGATGTGCTCATTGCATCCGTAGCACTGCACGAAGGGACGCGGGTCTATGCAGTGGATAAACATTTCCGCGCCATGGCGGAGATCCTTCCGCTCTCCCTCTACCGCCCGGGTTACAATGGCAGCTACAGTCCAGGGGAAGAAACCTAACGCGCGGGATCAGCAGTGCATCGCAGAGCTGATAATTCAGGGAACTGCGCGGCCGTTCCGCGCTTCCAGCAACCGATAAAAGTCCTCCCGCGAATATTCCAACTCCAGCGCGCGCACCGACGCCTCGATCCGCTCCGGGGTTGTTGAACCAATGATCGGCGCAACTCCCGATGGCAGGATCAACAACCACGCCAGCATGATCTGCCATGGCTCAACGCCGTAATGTGCGCTCTGTCTTGCGAATTCAGCGGCGATGCGCGCCTCATCCTCCGGCGTGAATTTGCTTTCCCATGCTTTGTATACCACACCGCCCAGCGGACACCACGCAGTGGGCGTAATGCCGATCTCCAGGCACTGATCCAGCACGCCGTCCTCCAGCGATGCGATGCGGTGGATATTGATTTCCACCTGATGCATGATCAACGGCACCGTTATCGACGATTGCAATAAAGAGACCTGCGATGGCCGGAAATTACTCACACCGAAATGCAACACCTTGCCCTCACTCTGAAGCTCTGAGAACGCTTCCGCCACTTCTTCAGGATGAAAAAGATAGTCCGGACGGTGTAAAAGCAAACAATCCAATGTCTCGACGCCAAGACGTTTCAGGGATCCCTCCACCTGCGCGAGGATATATTCTTTGCTGAAATCATAGCGACCCGGATCACCTTCATTCGGGCGGTTACGGCCGCGGATGCCGCATTTACTGGTAAGAAAGGTGCCCTCCCTCAAACCAGGCTCATCTTTAAACAATTCTCCGTGCAGTTCCTCGCAAGCACCACCTCCATAGATATCCGCGTGATCAAAATGTGTGTAGCCAGCCTCATATGCTGCAAGCAATGCTTCGCGTCCGTGTTTGCGTGCATCATCGCTGCCGTCACCAGTGATGCGCATGCAGCCATAAATCAGGCGCGAGGAGGATATGTCGGATTGGCCAAGGGTAAGGTCTTGCATAGGAGCGATGAGGGAAGTGGCTGCCCCGCAAGGACTCGAACCTTGAACCTCGCCTCCAAAGGGCGGTGTGTTACCATTACACTACAGGGCAAATTTTTAATCTCTCCAAAGTCCGATTGCAAACCTGAAGGAAATTACGGAAAGAAATGGATACTGTCACCCATCCAGCCACGCAACCTTTTTTCGAAGTTGAAAATTCCCTGCCATTCGAGAGCCCGCTCGATTACGATTACACGCATGATCCGTCACCTCTTCATCTCACCAGGTCATAATTTCTTCGGCCGCCATGGCAAACCGGCAGACGAAAATCCGATCCAGGAAATGGACAGTATCGAATGTGTTTCCGGACGGGGGATCCGGGGGGACAGGTTCTTTGACTTCAAACCGGACTACAAAGGACAAATCACTTTTTTTGCCTGGGAGAATCTCACAGCCATGTGGGATGAATTCGGTCTTACCGCCGATCAGCGCGACCCGGCGGCCACACGCAGAAATGTTATTTCCGAAAACCTGGATCTCAATGCTTTGATAGGACAGGAGTTTGAGCTGCAAGGAGTGCACTTCCTAGGAACCGAGGAATGCCGCCCGTGCGCATGGATGAACGAAGCCATCCACACAGAAGCTGAGCGATGGATGCGGGGACGTGGAGGACTGCGGGCACAGATCCTTAGCGGCGGATTTCTCCACGTCCAACACGCTGCTTCGGATTGACAAATTGGTTCGCGATACCGGTGGACCAATGTTAGATAAGTCAGGGAAATGAATTCGGGAAATACCACATTACACGCCGTCCTGTTGGCGGGAGGGCGGTCTGAGCGAATGGGCAGCGACAAATGCCTCATCGATTGGCATGGCACGCCGCTCTGGCAACATCAGCTCGCGACGTTGCGGGCGTTGAATCCCGCAGCGATCCACGTGGCTGCCCCCACCCGGCCGCACTGGCTGCCTGTTGATGTCCGCTGGTGCAAGGACAGTCACGACAATGCCGGACCTCTCAGCGGCTTACACGCTGCACTCGTCGCAGCTCAGCCAGCTCTGCTCGTGGCGCTGGCAATTGATTTGCCCGACATGACGGCAGCTTATTTCAGTGAATTGATCGCCCTGTGTAATGGCGACACAGGGCGCGTCCCAAAGTCGCAAAATGGCTTCGAACCACTTGCCGCCATTTATCCGTCCAGCCTCGCAGATTCAGCCAACACATGGCTGAGTCACGGGAATCGAGGTCTCCAAGGCTGGCTGGAGGAATTGTGCGAGGAAGGAAGCATGCAATCCATCCCTGTCACCCGCGAGCAAACCGCACTCTTTTTAAATCTCAACCACCCGTCGGATCTCACAGCATCTTGAAGGACCCATTCCACAGAACCATCGATTACCTGCGAATCTCGGTCACAGATCGATGCAACGAGCGCTGTCTTTATTGCATGCCCGAAGGATACAAAGGATGGGCACAAAAACCTGACCACATGACGGCAGATGAAATCGTGCGCACCGTCGAGGCGGCCACGCAGCTCGGCTTTCGCAAATTCCGCATTACCGGCGGCGAGCCGCTGGTTCGCAAAGACCTGGTCGCGATCTGCGCCCGCATCTGGGAGCTGCCAGGCGTGCAAACACTCGGACTCTCCACCAACGCCACCCGGCTTGCCAACGTGGCTGGAGCCTTGAAACAGGCAGGTGTGCGGTCCATCAACGTAAGCCTTGATGCGCTTAACGCGGAGACATACCGACACATCACAGGGGGAGATATTGTGCAAGCGCTGGCCGGCATCGATGCCGCCCATGAAGCAGGATTCGAAGTCATTAAACTCAACTGCGTCCTCATGCGCGGCGTCAATGAAGACGAATACTTTCCGCTCATCCAATATGCGGCCGCCCGCAACATGCCGATCCGATTCATTGAACTCATGCCGCTCACAAACACCGATGTGCTCGATGAATCCAACTTCCTGCCGGTCGGTGAACTCATGCAACGTCTCAACCGTGCGGGTCAACTTTTGCCGCTCCCGGACTATTTCCCAGGCAATGGGCCCGCGAGCTACCACAGCTTTCAACCACTCGGTGCAAAGGTTGGCTTTATTGGCGCACTCACCACTCCCCATTTCTGCGAGAGCTGCAACAAACTCCGCCTCACCGCCGATGGCAAACTACGACCATGTCTGGGACGCCACGGCGAGATTGACCTCCTCGCCGCGTTACGATCCGGAGCTGATCCCCTTGAAGCACTCCAGGCCGCCATCGAAAACAAACCGGAGGATCATCAGTTCACTCAAAACTACCAGCCCGGCCGCCCCATGACCGCCATCGGAGGTTAGGCATATGAAAGTGCTTTATTTCGCCCAAGCCGCACAACTCGCCGGATGCCACGAAGAGGATTGGGAAAACGCTTCGCCAATGAGCGTCGCGGAGTTTTGGCGTGAGGCCACTATGAAACATCCGGCATTGGGCGCGCTCGCCGGTTCCTCCCGCATTGCCTGCGGGATGGAATACCTCGACTCCCATGACCGGATTGATCCTGACAAAGACGTCGCGGTGATCCCACCCGTCTCCGGCGGATGAATATCGAGATCTCAATTCAGGAAGAGCCGCTGGGATTTGAGGAAATTCACGTCCCTGAATGCGGTGCCGTTGCAAAATTCTCCGGCATTGTGCGTGGTGAAGAAAATGGAGATACCATTAACGGACTTCACTACGAAGCCTATGCTGAGATGGCCAATCTGGAGATGCGGCGAATACTGCTGCAGTTGGGAGAAACGTATCCACTGCGATTGGCCCGCGTGCAGCATCGGATCGGGATGGTGCCCGTTGGTGAATCCGCCATTGAACTGGAGATCCACTCCCCCCATCGCGCAGAAGCGTTTGCTGCATTGGCAGAATTCATGGATCGATTGAAACAGGATGTGCCGATCTGGAAAGTGGCGGGTGTTCCATGTCCGCAATCAGACCAAAACGTAGCTGCGATCTCCAGATCGCAGGACTCACCCCTCCCGCTCTGCGACAAGAATGTCGCAGCTACTCAGACTCCCCCTTCAAGCGCACCCCCAGTAGCTGCGATCTCCGGATCCAACAACGAACAAACACATTTCCCTGAACATGGATTTCTGGACCGCAGAGCCCCAATAGCCTATCAATCGGGAACAAGCGTACCGCATTGGCGGCAGGACAATGCCACTTATTTTGTCACATGGCGAACAGCTGATTCGATCCCAAAAGATCGTGTGCAGATATGGAAGTCCGAGCGTGACCACTGGCTTAAGCAAAATCCCGAACCACTCAGCGAACAACAACACAAGGACTACTCGCTCCGGTTTACCCGGCGGTGGGAAAAGTGGCTGGATGAATGCCACGGCGAGTGTGTTCTACGTGATCCTCAAAATCTGACAATTGTTGAGCAAGCATTGAAATCAGCTCATGAAAAAAAATATCTTCTCGATGAATTTATTATAATGCCAAACCACGTCCATGTCATTGTGTCTCCAATCGATGGCAGTTCGCTTTCGCACATAGTCAAATCCTGGAAAGGCTATTCCGCACGACAAATTCAGGCCCGCCTTGGACGGCACGGATCATTTTGGCAAAAAGAAAGTTTTGATATGATTCTCCGCAATGCGGACCACTTGGAAAAAGTGCGAAGGTATATACAGGATCACATTCAACCATTCAGACCTGTAGCTGCGATCTCCAGATCGCGGGACTCACCGCCCCCGCCCTGCGACAAGAATGTCGCAGCTACTCAGTCATCCCCTTCAAACGCACCCCCTGTAGCTGCGATCTCCAGATCGCAGAACTCACCGCCCCCGCCCTGCGACAGGAATGTCGCAGCTACTCAGTCACCCCCTTCAAACGCACCCCCTGTAGCTGCGATCTCCAGATCGCAGGTCTCACCGCCCCCGCCCTGCGACAGGAATGTCGCAGCTACTCTGTCACCCCCGTCAAACACACCCCCTGTAGCTGCGATCTCCAGATCGCAGGTCTCACCGCTCCCGCCCTGCGACAAGAATGTCGCAGCTACTCAAAAC
>JBGTCP010000472.1:0-4169 GCA_041748815.1 Chthoniobacterales bacterium | reverse complement strand
GACCAGGAACATATGCATAGTGGTTTTCGCCGGCTTTCAGCTTTTCAACACCGGTAACGTTTTCATCAGGCTGATTTCGCGTAAACGCAGAACCAGCTACAAAGAAGATGCCTTCTTGCGGGATATAGTTTGGGATCAATTGTTGATACACAATGTTGGAATTCCCAGGAGCTGCCCCGGTAAACACCGGTCTTCCGTTTGCATCCAGAGTCCGCGGATAGTTGCCGGAATTGTCGCCAGCCCAGAGTTTCAAGGCCAAGCCAATTTGTTTGGCATTGGAAAGAGCTTTGGTCTGCTCACCGCGTACTTGAATGCTGGAATAAACTGGAAGGGCGATGCCTGCCAGAATACCAATGATCGTGATCACCACCAACAGCTCGATGAGCGTGAAGGCAGATTTATTTTTATATGTTTTCATTATTTGAGTTTTGGGGTTGTGAAATGGCGGGATGCCAAGTCTTAATACAGGAGACTCGCACTTGATTGTTACCATCGTGTTACCGTGGGCGTATTTTTCCGAAATTTCTGCGCAAAAGTTCCAAACTCGCGTGTACGGCCAGCTGAAGCATCGAGATCCGCTCCTCCAGCGAATGCTCGGATGCCGTCTCGAAGGTGAAAGTACGCTCTGCGTGATTTTCGTGCAGGTAGATCGCCTCGGGGGACAGCGCTTTCACCGCCTCGGTCACCCGGCGACGAATGATGCCATCTTTTGCATGATAACCGTCAATCTTTCTGCGGAAATCGAGGGGAAATGTTGCCCCCACCCTTTTCGCAAGATCGGCACCCCAATGGGGACGGCGGGAGGGTACTTCATATAAATAAAATCCTTGTCCGTCGAAATCCTCGTGTAAAGTCAGCGCCAGGTCGTAGCGTTGCCCAGTGAGAGCAGGCACAATCACTTTGGCGAGCGCATTAGCTTCGGTTCGCCAGCCGCGATTCCAATCGAAGCCCCCCATCGAAATCCGGCTGTTGTTCCCCAGCCCCCAGGGATTTAGGCATGGGAAAAACGTTAAGTCCAATCCGTCAAAAACCGCTGGCTCATTTTCCAAAAGCCCTATCAAACTCTCGGTGCCAGCAGCCTCGTCACCATGAATCCCGGCGGAGATGTAAATGCGGGGCGCAGCCGGGACGACACGGCAAAATTCATAAACCGGCAGCTCATCGACCTCACCGATCACACGCATTTGAGCATGCATGTGCTTCGCCACTCTGCGCCAGCGCCGAATCAGATACTGAAAATCATGAGCCCGGGCCCAAGACGGAATGTGCATGTCGCACGCTAAAGCGAAGGCAAGTAGATTGCGAGTTTTGAGTGCACCTCGACTCCCCACTGCTAACCGCTTACAGATCACTGATCACTGATCACTGATCACTCTTATCTTGCGCTTGAGAATGAATCTCAGTATATATGGAGGACTATGCGATTTTCTTCCTTCATCCTCCAATTCCTTGCTGTAATGACTGCTTTGGCGGTTGTTTTGCCGAACTCTCACGCAGCCGACAAACTCGTCGTCGCACTTAAGCCGGATAAAGATCCGGACACCATGCTTGAGGAACGCGCCGCTCTCGGGGAATTCCTCAGCAGCGTGATGGACCGCGAGGCGGACGTCATTGTCCCATTAAGCGGAAGCGTGATTCTGGAAGGCTTTACCAATGGCAGTGTGGATGTTGGATGGCTCAGCGGGGCCGACCTTATCATTGCCCGCGACCGAGGCGTCGCAGAGTTGCTCCTTGCAGGCGAGATCAATGGGAATCCGTGGTACACCAGCTACTGGGTATGCCTCGCGGATGCTGATTACAAAGATGTCTCATCGCTCCAGGGAAAACCTGTCGCCTTTTCGAGCCGCACAAGCACCAGCGGATTTGTGGTGCCTTACTGGAATCTCGTGAAACTCGGCCATCTCGAGCGCGGCGACTCGCCGGAGGAATTTTTTGGCAAGGGAAATGTGTTTTACGGCACTGGATATGTGAGCGCAGTGGAACGCGTGCTCAGCGGTGATGCCGAAGCGGCGGCCGTGAGCTACTACGTGCTCGACGAGGACCGGCACCTCAAGCCGGAACAAAAATCCCGCCTTCGCATGCTGGCATCCCAGGGTCCCGTGCCCACCCACGTGCTGGCCGTACGCAAGTCCCTCCCCGACGCTGAACGTGCCCGCCTGCGCGAAGTTTTCCTGACCCTCAACGAGGAAAAAAATACGGAGCTGCGTGATAAAGTTTTCACCTCACGCCTGATCGAAGTGGACGAGGCAAAACATCTCGAAAGCCTCACAGAGGCCATGGATCTGGTCAAAGCGATTCAATAGCAAAGACCCCGTTCAATGGCACATCCGGCACCACTGGAAACTCTGCTCAACGGGAAGCGAGCCGACCACGCCCCGCCCGTAGCCCGCATTCGGAATCTTGGCCTCAAGCGCGACGGACGCTGGTTGTTCCGCGGGCTGGATCTCGAAGTGCGGCCCGGGAAATTCCTCGCGGTCGTCGGTCCATCGGGAGTCGGCAAATCCAGCTTCCTCGCCTGCCTGGCAGGCCTGCTGGAGCCGACCGAGGGCGACGTGCGCTACTGCTGCGAAAATGGCTGCGACCACCCGCCCCACGAATATCGCGAGCACATCGGAGTTGTGTTTCAAAATCTCCAACTCGTCGCGAATAGCACGCTGCTCACCAATGTGCTTTGCGGACGGCTCTCGCATCGCAGTGCATGGCGCACGTTGCTGGGATTTCCGCGCAGCGATCGCAACGAGGCGCAATACCTCCTGCACAATCTCGGGCTCGGACGGCATGTGCACAAATGGGCCGCCGAAGTATCCGGAGGCGAGCAACAGCGCACTGCCATTGCGCGTGCACTCTTCCAAAATCCGAACATCCTCCTCGCCGACGAACCGGTCGCAAGCCTTGACCGTTACTACAGTGGTCGGGTCCTGGGTCTTTTCCGCCAGCAGGCAGCGGAGTTCGGAAGGCCGGTTTTTTGTGTTTTGCACAATCCCGAATTCGTGGAAAAATTTGCCGATCACGTGCTGAGTTTTGACCCAAGCAATGCGGAAGGCTGGCAGGTGCGTGACGTCCACCACCCAGCAGCATGACGCGTCAATTCGCCCCACCCCCGATCCCGCCGCTCGAGGAACTCAAATGGCACCAGCGCCTCAACGTGCTGAATGTCACCATGCTGATCTTCCTGATCGCGGTAATTGCTGCGGGCACGACGCTGCGCGGACCGGACCGCCAACTCGATTATTTCACCAACGCTGTGAATTTCCTCCAGCGCATGTTCCCGCCGGATTTCTCAGTGGTGCCGACCGTCCTGCGCGCGTTGCTGGAGACAGCACAGATCGCCACGGTGGCCACATTTATCGCGATCGTCGTTGCATTCCCACTGGCAGCCTGCGGCGCTCAAAACATGGCCCCGCGCTGGCTCGTGATCATTGTGCGAATGATCCTCAACGGCGTGCGCACGGTGCCATCGCTCGTCTGGGCAGTGCTGGCGGTGGCCATCGTCGGACCCAACCCGCTTGCCGGAGTGATCGCGCTGACGTTTTACAGCCTCGGATATCTGGGCAAATTTTTCAGCGATGCCTTTGAGTCCGCCGACGTCGAGATCGCGCGCGGGATGAAAGCGACAGGGGCAAATCCGGTGCAAGCATTTCAATATGGCATCTGGCCATCGCTGAAACCTTTGGTCGTAAGTTATTCGCTGTGGATGCTGGAGTACAACATCCGCTCGGCCGCGATCATTGGATATGTGGGGGCCGGCGGCATCGGCGTGCAGTTGCATGTTTATCAGGAATTCGTTCAATGGAACCGCTTCACCACCGTACTCATTTTCATCCTCATCCTTGTGACAATCCTCGACTTCCTAGGCGAATGGATCCGCAAAAAAGTGACGAAGAAGATCTCCTTGTAGGTCGCCGCGTAGACAGGAGAAGGAACAGCTAGGCCCGATCTGGAAACTGCAGATTAACAGGATTCTCACAGATTTTTTCAGGAGTGAGAACGATGCGTTTGTATTCGAGCGAAAGAGGTGAAAAATTGATGATGAGTGCGCGTTCAAGCCCGGTAATCTTTAGGTAGTTAAGCACCTGGGCGGTTTCCACGGCGCCAATCTTTCCGATGGCCTTGCATTCCACCAGAACGGAATCAAAGCATACAAAATCCGCTTTGTAGAAACTCGGCAG
>JBGTCP010000471.1:0-5364 GCA_041748815.1 Chthoniobacterales bacterium | reverse complement strand
ACATTGCTTGCTGATCCCGAAGTCGATGCGGTTTACATCGCCACGCCACATCCACAGCATGCCAAATGGGCAGTGGCAGCCGCAAATGCAGGGAAGCATATTCTTTGCGAGAAACCCCTTACGCTCAATCACGGCGAAGCGATGGCTGTCGCCCAGGCTGCCACAGAAGCCGGCGTTTTTCTGATGGAAGCTTTCATGGTGCGATGCCATTCGCAGACAGCCAAACTGGTTGAGCTGCTCCGCGCTCAAACCATCGGCGACCTGCAAATTATTCAGACAGGATTTTCTTTTGCTGCCGGTTTCAATCCTGCCGGACGCCTTTTCAGCAATGAACTCGGAGGCGGTGGCATCCTCGACGTCGGATGTTATCCCATGGCGATGTCCCGCCTCCTTGCCGGTGCTGCGGCCCGCAAAACCTTTGAAAATCCTGTCAAAGTGCGGGGCGTTGGAAAGCTGAACGATGAAACCGGCACCGATGAATTTGCCTCAGCAGTCCTGGAGTTCCCCGGCGGTGTCATAGCGGAGATCTACTCTGGAGTCCGCGTGCGACGGGAGAATTCGCTGACCCTCGTCGGGACACAAGGAACGATCCAAGTCGCGCACCCTTGGGTCATGACCAGTGGCAAAGCGCCTTGCGAGATTGTTGTGCGGAAGCACGGCGAGGAGAGTCCTGTGGTGATTGATTGCACCACATCGAAGAATCTCTATGCACTGGAAATCGACGTGGTGGGTGAGGCGTTGGCAGCGGGACATATTGAGGCGATAGCGATGCCCGTGGACGATACTCTTGGCAACATGGCTTCGCTGGATGCATGGCGGGAGGCCGTCGGCCTGGTTTACAAAATGGAAACAGTCTCCGGCCTCACTCCGCCTCTCCGCGGCGATTCATTGACTCTACGGGCGGACGTGACTCCGCAACTCGGTGAAATTGCCGGACTCAATAAGAAAGTTTCCCGTCTCATTATAGGCTGCGATAATCAGCAACGGTTGGCAAACAGCGCTGCGATCTGGGACGACTACTTCGAGAGGGGTGGCAACGCATTTGATACCGCTTTTATCTACGGCGGCGGACATCAGGAACGCCTCCTGGGTCAGTGGATCCAAGCGCGAGGTGTCAGAGATCAGGTCGTGACCATCGTCAAAGGTGCGCACACTCCCTACTGCGACCCCGACTCGCTGAAACAGCAGTTTGAAACTTCCCTGGATCGTTTGAAACTCGACCACACCGAGATCTACATGATGCATCGCGACAACCCGGCAATCCCCGTTGGCGAATTTGTGGATGTGCTGCACGATCTGGCGGAAGCCGGAAAGATCGGGGTGTATGGAGGATCCAATTGGAGCCGCGATCGGGTCGATGCGGCAAATGATTATGCCGCAAAAAACGGCAAGCGCCCATTCTCCGTGCTGAGCAACAACTTCAGCCTCGCAAGCATGGTCGCTCCGGTCTGGGCAGGTTGCATTTCCGCTTCCGACCCCGGGTCCATGGAATGGCTCAAGAAGAAATCGCTGGCATTGCTCGCATGGAGCAGTCAGGCACGCGGATTTTTCCTCGACGCCTCCCCCGAGACGCCCGATGGATTTGAAAACTCACGCTGCGATGCCGAGCAGATCCGTTGCTGGCACAGCCCGGAGAACTTTGAAAGGCGCCGTCGCGTCGCGATCATGGCCCGGCGTCTCAATATCTCACCGGTGGCGGTCGTTGCCGCCTACGTGCTCAATCAGCCATTTGCCACCTTTGCTTTGATCGGGCCGCGTGCAATCAGCGAGACGGCGGATTCCTTCCACGCGCTGGGCGTGAAATTAACGCCTGAGGAATTGAGCTGGCTCAATTTGAGTTCCTACACACTTTCTGTATGACCCGGGATCGATCCGGTGTTACTGTCCGCCCATGTTCTTAAAATCAGCCATACCCGGTCATCTTCTCCGCTGCCGTGTTTCCGGGTTCACGTTGATGGAATTACTGGTTGTCATAGGAGTCATTGCTATCCTTGCGGCACTGGTATTCACGGGTGCCAGCAAGGCCAGTAAACAAGCAGACACGGCGAAAGAAATCTCCAATCTCCGGCAGACCGGCGCAGCCGTCCTGGCTTTCTCAGGAGAAAACAACGGGCAAACCCCCACGTCAGGTGCTCGCATCCGGTATGGTCAAATCGATGGTGACACTGGACTTGGACCATGGACTGAGCAAATTGAAGACTACGTCAAAGGAGATCGCAAAATCTTTTCCCTTTCCGATGAAGTCGATACCACCACGGGAGAATACACCGTCGACTTTTTTCTCGGCACACGCGCTGGCTATGTTGAGGCTCAGGAAGAGGACAATGACAGCTCATTTCAGCCAGTCCGTCTTGCCCGCCTGGCGAGCACCTCCCGCTATGTCCTGGTTGGCAAAAACGCCGCGATCACTTTCCCGGTGGATGACGCCGATCCCGATAATTACACTCAAGAGCCCGCCTTCGGTAGCTCAGGCACCGGGTCAGAACCCGTGCCGATATTTTTTGCAGACGGCCACGTGAACTCTCCCAAAGAATACGACACTCAACTGCTCACGACCACCTATCACGGGACGGAAACATCCTTTCAAGATTAGGCTATAGCGACTCGCAAAAATTGCTCCAACGTAGCTGCGACATTCCTGTCGCAGTCCAAGCTACAGAGTGTCACTTCTACATATAGCCAACTTCGCTTTCCGAAAATCACTTTTTAAAACCGCTGTACGCTGCGATCCGGTTTCAGGTGTACGGATTCCGCGCAATCAATCCACGTCCGGTCTACGACCCTTTGCTCCACCGCACGATCAGAAGGTCGTCCCGGTCCCAGGGATTGGGAATGCGTTCGATGGCCGTATGCGGACCATACTGACGAATGAATTTTTCGCCCTCCCGCTCCCAGTATTTGGGTTGAATGACCAAGGGCCCCGGAAGCGGGTCGGACAGACCGCCCCATGAGCTCACCTCACGGGCCTCATACCACAAATAAAACATCCAAGGCTGAAGTGCAGCTTTGTAAACGATAGCCGTTTCGCCCGGATTCAGGTGCGCGCGGAGCGCCGCCGCTACCGGCCGCAGGACTTCCCGTTCGCGCTGCATGGGCTGGATGGAACCAACATAAAACGCCGTCACGCCCGCCATGACCACCGCACTCGCCATCATGAGCCGGGGCCATGACGTGCTAAGCCAACTACCCCTGAAGACAAATACAAGCACTCCAAGGCCAAGCGCGATTGTTGACATGCTGACCGCAAAAGCACGGTATTCCTCAGGGGCAAGAAACGGGCCAGCAATTGCCGCCAAAGCCAGCAGCGGAAGCGACCCGGCAATCGCCCGGCCCCAGCCTTTAACCAGCATCGCATGCCCCATCACATTGAGATGCGTCATTAACACTGCAACCAACACCGCCGATGGCACCAACATCGGCATCGAAAAACGCGCCCGCGCTGCGGGTGTCAGCGCAATGATCAAATATCCGATGATCAACCCCCGGACCAAACCCTGCACAGATGGCCCCGTCACGGCTGTGTTATCCCGCGTAAACCAGCGTTCCCGAAGCGGCCGCCAAGCGAGCAAAAGTAACAAAATCGCTCCCGGGAAAAAATTAAAGATTCCCTTAAAAATTTGCACCACCCAGCTGCCAAAGTCCAACGCCCGCGGGTCCAACCGGCTCGTCAGCTCACCGATCCATCCTTGAATCGATGACGATGCCTCGACCGCATCTGCCGTGGCCGGGTCCACCACACTCCTCGCGGCCACGATTAAAAACCACGGAATCGCCACAGCCGCCGCCACCAGCAAGCCCCAGAAATGTGCCGGATGCCGCAGGTGCCTCAGTGTCCTGTCCGTCCAATGACTCGCTATAACCACCGCGTAAAACATGATTAAATGCACCGGGCCCTTCGCAAGGAAGGCCAAGCCGAGACAGATTCCGGCCACTGTCCATCCCCTCCACGGCTTCGGATCCGGTCCGGCGACCCATCCGAGCCACGCGGCCCACGCCAGACCCGTGAGCGCAATATACGTTCCTTCGATTTCCAACAAGCGGCCCTTGTGAATCATCTCAAAATTTGCCAGCACCAGGAATCCCGCAAGCAATCCGGCAGCCGGACCATACGTGCGCCGCGCCGCAATCGAGATGCCAAGCCCCATCACGAGCACCAGCACCGCCCCCGGCAACCGCGCGCCGAACTCATCCACCCTGCCTGTGACAGCCATGCCCGCTGCGGCGACCCAATTGATCAATGGTGGTTTGCGATCATAGTCCCGGTCCGCAATCCTCGGCTGGATCCAATCCCCGCTCCGAAGCATTTCCAACCCCGGAATGATGCGCCTCGGCTCCTCCCCCCGCAACTCCTCCGATCCCAACCCCGGCAGATACACCACAGCCCAAAAAACGCACAGAAACAGCAGCGTGAAAGAAAGGCGGGATTGGATGTCAGGGAATTTCAATGAGCACAAAGCCAATCACGAAATCCCCACCCAGGCACACCATTTTTTCTCCCGACCCGGACCAAAATGCAGAGCGACTTCCGCAATTATAGGAACCGACGCGAACTCCGCAGTGTCAACGGCAAGGACGCAGCGGAATTTTAGAATTCTTTAACAGGAGAACACAGAGAAAATAGAGCTGAAAACTAGCAAACTTTCTAAACACTGGGGCAAGCCATCTGCTGTCGGCCGGTTTTCTGTGCCCCGGTGCCTGTCACGTCCCGTGGGAAAGCCCTCACCTCTTCATCCAGAGGACTGAATACACCCAGACCGTTCGCGCCCGTAGCCACATGCAGATAGATCTCCGTCCCGTTCTCCAGCAGGTGCTTCGCAAATGAGCCGAGCCGCCGGGGGGCGTGCGAGACAGACGGCACGCAGTGCCGGAGCGAACCTCCGACCGATTGGGCACGAGGGAGTCAATGACGCAGCGCATGCTGCCGAGCCAGTAGCTGCGATCTCCAGATCGCAGGGATAGCAGGCTGGCAGCCCTTGCACGCCTGCAACGGAATTAACGTAGCCAATTTTCAAAAAAGTTAATGTGTGGCGGTATACCAAAATCTGCATTGCCGGGAACAACCAAAACCACTCAAAGCTCTCCGCCGCCCGGCGGAACTTCCGCGCCAATGCACCCGGAATCTACACTCCGGCCAGTCCGGCTTCCCGATCTCCGCGCCAGACCTCGCGCACCCGGTCATGGAGCCAACGTGTTCGCTTCTTGGACAGGATTTCAAGATTTTCAGGATGGACAGGATTTTTTGAGATCGTGCCAAATGATTTGGGGAAAGCTCACCACGGAAAAAGAACCTACGACTGGCAGTCCTGCCTGTCAGGCCACGCGGCATCACCCCACACTCGCGCCCTCTATACCGCCGCGCATCAA